>NZ_JBHZAN010000030.1:0-119066 GCF_042754285.1 Streptomyces sp. NPDC059224 | reverse complement strand
GGACCGACCAACGGCCCGGCAACCTCCGGCCACAGCCGACCAAGGCCATAGCCGACACGGGCCAGGGCCGACCGGGACGCGGGCGGACGCGGGCCGTCCCCCGACCAGGGCCGTAGCGAGCTCGGGCCGCGGCCGATCGAAGGCGCGGCGGGCGCGCGCCGGGACCGACCAACGGCCCGGCAACCTCCGGCCACAGCCGACCAAGGCCATAGCCGACACGGGCCAGGGCCGACCGGGACGCGGGCGGACGCGGGCCGCAGCCGACCAACAGCCTGGCGACCGCGGGCCGCAGCTGACCAAGGCCGCAGCGGACGCGGGCCACGGCAGACCAAAGCTGTAGCGGACACGCGTCACGGCAGACCGCGAGCACGGCGGGCACGCCGGGACCGGCCAAGGGCCCGACAGCCGCAAGCCGCAGCCGACCAGAGCCGTAGCGGACGTGGGCCAGGGCCGAGCGAGGGCCTGACGGGCTCGGGCCAGGGCCGAGCGAGGGCCTGACGGGCTCGGGCCAGGGCCAAGCAAGGGCTTGTCGACCGCGGGCCACAGTCGGCCAAGGCCGGTGACGGGCGCAGGCCGTAGCGGGCCCGTAGCGGTCGCGGGCCGCGGCGGCCTGCGGGGTGCAGCCGGCCATACGTACCCGACGCGTGGTCGTGCGCGGTGCAGGGTGTCGCCGGGTGTTGCGGAGGTGACGGGAAAGCGGGTGGCCCCGGGGACGCTCGGTCCCGGGCCACCCGCGTGCGTTTCTCAGACGGCCTCGACGACCGGCAGCGGTGCCGCCTCGTCGGAGCCCGCCTTCTGGGGGCCGCCGCGCAGCGGCACCTCCTTGACGAAGACGGCGGCCACGACGACGGCCACCGCGATCACGGCACCGAGCAGGAACGCCGAGTGCGTGCCGGCCGACACCGCGTGCTGGTACGCCTCGCGGGCCGCCGCCGGCAGCTTCGCAAGGCTCTTCGCGTCCAGCTGGGCCGACTGCTCGGTGATCTTGGAGCCCAGCGAGCCGGCCCGCTCGGACATGACGCCCTTGACCCGGTCGTTGAAGATCGCGCCCATGATGGCGACGCCGAAGGAGGAGCCGAGGGTACGGAACAGGGTGGTGGACGAGGACGCGACGCCCATGTCCTTCATCTCCACGCTGTTCTGCGCGACCAGCATGGTGATCTGCATCAGGCAGCCCATGCCGAGGCCGACGACGGCCATGTACACGCCCGAGATGAACCGGGTGGTGTCGGTGTCCATCGTGGACAGCAGGTACAGCCCGACGGCCAGCAGCACCCCGCCCACCAGGGGGAAGACCTTGTAGCGGCCGGTGTTGGTGGTGACCCGCCCGGCGACCATCGAGGTCACCAGCATCGCGCCGAGCATCGGCAGCAGCAGCAGACCGGAGTTGGTCGCGGACGCGCCCTGCACGGACTGCTGGTAGAGCGGCAGGAACAGCGTGGCTCCGAACATCACGAAGCCCACGATGAACCCGATGACCGACATCAGGGTGAAGTTGAGGCTCCGGAAGATGTGCAGGGGCAGGACCGGCTCGGCGGCCTTGGTCTGCCAGAAGACGAAGCCGATCAGGGCGACGACGCCGATGGCGATCAGTTCCATGATTCGTGCGGACGTCCAGGCGTACTGGGAACCGCCCCAGGTGGTGACCAGCACGATCGAGGTGATGCCGAGGGTCAGCAGACCGGCGCCCAGGTAGTCGATGCGCGTCTTGTTCCGCTTCTTCGGCAGGTGCAGGACGGCGCTGACGGCGGCCAGCGCGACCACGCCGAGCGGCAGGTTGATGTAGAAGGCCCAGCGCCAGCCCCAGTTGTCGGTGATGGTGCCGCCGACCAGCGGGCCGCCGATCATGGCGAGCGCCATGACGCCGGCCATCATGCCCTGGTACTTGCCGCGCTCGCGGGGCGGCACGAGGTCACCGATGATCGCCATGACCCCGACCATCAGACCACCGGCACCGAGGCCCTGGATGGCCCGGAACCCGATCAGCTGGCCCATGTCCTGGGCCATGCCGCTGAGCGCGGAGCCGACCAGGAAGATGACTATGGAGGTCATGAAGGCGCCCTTGCGCCCGTACATGTCACCGAGCTTGCCCCAGAGCGGGGTGGCCGCCGCGGTCGCGAGGGTATAGGCGGTCACGACCCACGACAGGTGCTCCAGACCGCCCAGCTCACCGACGATGGTCGGCATGGCCGTGCCCACGATCATGTTGTCGAGCATCGCGAGCATCATCGCGACCATGAGCGCGAGCATCACGACCCGTACGCTCTTGGGTTCCTTCTGCGGCGCCTCGGCCGCTGCCGGTGCCCCCGGTTTTTCCTGGCCCGTCTCGGCCGCCTGGGTGTCCGCCATCTCTCCCACTCCCCCTGGCGGCTGCTACTTACTGGCCGCCCGGCTAGTTCAGTACACTGGGAAGGTAGACCTGTCACTAGCCGGTCGTCAAGTAAGTTTCTGGAGCGGACGTCCGTCCGGCAGAGTGAGTTTTCGCGGGAGTGCGAGGAATAAGAGGATGGGCGTCACCATGGACGGCACCAAGCAGCAGCGCCGGGGCAACACCCGCCAGCGCATCCAGGACGTGGCGCTGGAACTCTTCGCCGAGCAGGGCTACGAGAAGACCTCGCTGCGGGAGATCGCCGAGCGCCTCGACGTGACCAAGGCAGCCCTGTACTACCACTTCAAGACCAAGGAAGAGATCCTGGTCAGCGTCTTCGAGGATCTGACTCGGCCGATCCAGGACCTGATCGAGTGGGGCGAGGGGCAGCCGCACACGCTGGAGATCAAGCTGGAGATCGTACGGCGCTACAGCCGGGCGCTCGCCGAGGCCGGGCCGCTGTTCCGCTTCATGCAGGAGAACCAGGCGACCGTGCGGGAGCTGCGGATCGGTGACACCTTCAAGGACCGGATGCGCGGCCTGCGGAGCATCTTCGTCGACCCGGACGCACCCCTGACCGACCAGGTCCGCTGCATCAGCGCGATGTTCACGCTGCACGCGGGGATGTTCGTCATGCAGGACCTGGAGGGCGACCCCGAGAAGAAGCAGGAAGCCGTTCTGGAGGTCGCCCTGGACCTGGTGACCCAGGCCCACCGGGGTTCCGGCCCTTCCGCCTAGCGTTCCGGCCGTTTCTCCGGCCGTTCCGTCCGGGCGATCACACCGGTCAGACGGTCACGCCCTTGGCGCGCAGGAAGACGACCGGGTTGATCGCGGAGCCGTAGTTCGGGGTCGTACGGATCTCGAAGTGCAGGTGCGGGCCGGTGGAGTTGCCGGTGTTGCCGGACAGCGCGATGTGCTGACCGGTCCTGACGACCTGCCCGACCCTGACGTCGACGCGGGACAGGTGGGCGTACTGCGAGTACTGGCCGTTGCCGTGCCTGATGACGACGGCGTTGCCGTACGCGGGACCGTCACCGGCGCCGTTGCCGCCGGCCTTGACCACGGTGCCGCCGTGCGCGGCGACGACCTGGGTGCCGATCGGCACCGCGAAGTCCTGGCCGCTGTGCTTGGCGGCCCACATGCCGCCGGCCTGGTCGAAGCTCGCGGACAGGGTGTACTTCTGCACCGGGTCGATCCAGGCGGCGGCACTGGACGTGGCGGCCGACGCGACCCCCGACCCCACCACGGCCGTGACTCCGAGACCGGCCGCCAGAACGGCGGCGCGCTTACGGAGAGAGGACGTACGGGGGGCACGGAGAGTGGCGCGCAGGGACATCGAAACCTCGTGAAGTAGACAGCGGGGACCCCCCTCCGGCACCGGCTGACACGCGTCGGCCGCCGAACGGGGCATCCCTTGGTAACCCGGAAGCCGCGCTTCACCCAAACCACACCATCTACGGCATCAGCTAGTACACACGCGCGAAGTTGACCCTTTCTTGACAGAGTGCGCCCGGCCTGGCAGCCCGGACCTCACCCTTCCGGGCGTGAGGCGACATGGGTTACAAAATCCCTTTTCGACCGTCACGGGTTCCACTATCCCGGCTAGTAACGGACATTTGACCCGTGCGCTATGTCACCGGCGACCGCGGCCCGAAGCCCCCGGCGTGTGACCCAGGCCTCGCCCGATCTACCCCCGAGTAACTCGATGGCTTCCTCTACGCCACCTCGCCCACACATCATGTCCCTGACACTTCCGTGGACGTGAGAGGACCCCCAACCGATGACCCCAGGCACCTGGACCCGCCGCATGTCCATCGCCGCCGTCTCCGTGGCCGCGCTCGCCGGGATGGCCGCGCCGGCCCAGGCCGCGACGGCGAGCAGCTCCACCACGGTCGACTACGCCACCTGGCAGCAGGACTGCCAGTCCGTGATGGACCAGGCCCTGCCGTACCTGAAGCAGCGCATCGCCGCCGCCGAGCCGGGCGAGCGGCAGGCGATCGTCTTCGACATCGACAACACGGCCCTGGAGACCGACTTCGGCTTCAGCTTCCCCCAGCCGGCCAACAAGCCGGTCCTGAACATCGCCCGGTACGCCCAGGAGCACGGCGTCTCCCTGTTCTTCGTCACGGCCCGCCCGGGCATCCTCTACCTGCCGACCGAGTACAACCTCGAACACGACGGCTACGACGTCTCCGGCCTGTACGTCCGCGGCCTCTTCGACCTCTTCAAGGACGTCGCCGCCTACAAGACCGCCCAGCGCGTCGACATCGAGAACAACGGCTACACGATCATCGCGAACATCGGGAACAGCGCCACCGACCTCTCGGGCGGCCACGCGGAGAAGACCTACAAGCTGCCCGACTACAACGGCCGGCTCTCGTAGCCGCACGGCGGGTACGCGAAAGGGGCCGGTGCTCGGGAAAGCACCGGCCCCTTTCTTTCGGGCCTTTCGGCGAGCCTCTGAGGGCTACGCCTCCTTGCTCAGGTTCGGACCGGCTCCGCCGGCCGCCTGCTCGATCGGCGGGACGTCGGGGAGTGCGGACTTCTCCTCACCCCGGAAGGTGAAGGTCTTGGTCTCGCCCTCGCCCTCCGTGTCGACGACCACGATGTGACCGGGGCGCAGCTCGCCGAAGAGGATCTTCTCCGAGAGCGTGTCCTCGATCTCGCGCTGGATCGTGCGACGCAGCGGCCGCGCGCCCAGCACCGGGTCGTAGCCCTTCTTGGACAGCAGCTCCTTCGCGGACTGGGAGAGCTCGATGCCCATGTCCCGGTCCTTGAGGCGCTCGTCCACCTTGCCGATCATCAGGTCGACGATCCGCAGGATGTCCTCCTGCGTCAGCTGCGGGAAGACGACCACGTCGTCGACGCGGTTGAGGAACTCGGGCCGGAAGTGCTGCTTGAGCTCGTCCTGGACCTTGTTCTTCATGCGCTCGTAGTTGGTCTTCGAGTCGCCCGAGGCCGCGAAGCCCAGGTTGAAGCCCTTGGAGATGTCCCGGGTGCCGAGGTTGGTCGTCATGATGATGACCGTGTTCTTGAAGTCCACGACCCGGCCCTGGGAGTCGGTCAGTCGACCGTCCTCCAGGATCTGCAGCAGGCTGTTGAAGATGTCCGGGTGGGCCTTCTCGACCTCGTCGAAGAGGACGACGGAGAACGGCTTGCGGCGGACCTTCTCGGTCAGCTGGCCGCCCTCCTCGTAGCCCACGTAACCGGGGGGCGAACCGAAGAGACGCGAGACCGTGTGCTTCTCGCTGAACTCCGACATGTCGAGGGAGATCAGCGCGTCCTCGTCACCGAAGAGGAACTCGGCGAGGGCCTTGGACAGCTCGGTCTTACCGACGCCGGACGGGCCGGCGAAGATGAACGAGCCACCGGGGCGCTTCGGGTCCTTCAGACCGGCACGCGTACGGCGGATCGCCTTCGACAGCGCCTTGACGGCGTCGACCTGGCCGATGACCCGCTTGTGGAGCTCGTCCTCCATGCGCAGCAGACGCGAGGACTCCTCCTCGGTGAGCTTGAAGACCGGGATGCCCGTGGCCGTGGCCAGCACCTCGGCGATCAGCTCGCCGTCGACCTCGGCGACGACGTCCATGTCGCCGGCCTTCCACTCCTTCTCCCGCTTGGCCTTGGCGGCCAGGAGCTGCTTCTCCTTGTCGCGGAGGGAGGCGGCCTTCTCGAAGTCCTGCGAGTCGATCGCGGACTCCTTGTCCCGGCGGACGCCGGCGATCTTCTCGTCGAACTCGCGCAGGTCCGGCGGAGCGGTCATCCGGCGGATGCGCATCCGGGAGCCGGCCTCGTCGATCAGGTCGATCGCCTTGTCGGGCAGGAAGCGGTCCGAGATGTAGCGGTCGGCCAGGGTGGCCGCCTGCACCAGCGCCTCGTCCGTGATGGAGACCCGGTGGTGGGCCTCGTACCGGTCACGCAGACCCTTGAGGATCTCGATCGTGTGCGGCAGGGACGGCTCGGCGACCTGGATCGGCTGGAAGCGGCGCTCCAGGGCCGCGTCCTTCTCCAGGTGCTTGCGGTACTCGTCCAGGGTGGTGGCACCGATGGTCTGCAGCTCACCGCGGGCCAGCATCGGCTTCAGGATCGAAGCCGCGTCGATGGCGCCCTCGGCGGCACCCGCACCGACCAGCGTGTGCAGCTCGTCGATGAACAGGATGATGTCACCGCGGGTGCGGATCTCCTTGAGCACCTTCTTCAGGCGCTCCTCGAAGTCACCGCGGTAGCGGGAGCCGGCGACCAGGGCGCCGAGGTCCAGGGTGTAGAGGTGCTTGTCCTTGAGGGTCTCGGGCACCTCACCCTTGACGATGGCCTGGGCGAGGCCCTCGACGACGGCGGTCTTGCCGACGCCGGGCTCACCGATCAGGACCGGGTTGTTCTTGGTGCGGCGGGACAGCACCTGCATGACCCGCTCGATCTCCTTCTCGCGCCCGATGACCGGGTCGAGCTTGGACTCACGAGCGGCCTGGGTGAGGTTCCGGCCGAACTGGTCGAGGACCAGGGACGTCGAGGGGGTGCCCTCGGCAGGGCCGCCGGCGGTGGCGGTCTCCTTGCCCTGGTAGCCGGAGAGCAGCTGGATGACCTGCTGCCGCACCCGGTTGAGATCTGCGCCCAGCTTGACCAGGACCTGGGCGGCGACGCCCTCGCCCTCACGGATCAGGCCGAGCAGGATGTGCTCCGTGCCGATGTAGTTGTGCCCCAGTTGCAGCGCCTCGCGGAGCGACAGCTCCAGGACCTTCTTGGCACGGGGGGTGAAGGGAATGTGCCCGGACGGGGCCTGCTGGCCCTGGCCGATGATCTCCTCCACCTGCTGGCGGACCGCCTCGAGCGAAATCCCGAGGCTCTCAAGGGCCTTGGCGGCGACACCCTCACCCTCGTGGATCAGGCCCAGGAGGATGTGCTCGGTGCCGATGTAGTTGTGGTTGAGCATCCGGGCTTCTTCCTGAGCCAGGACGACAACCCGCCGCGCGCGGTCGGTGAACCTCTCGAACATCGTTAATCGCTCCTCAGAGCGGTCAGGCAGTGGGGGGAACTTCCCCTCTCTGTCCTTCCGCAGCTTAGTCCCGCAAGCGGGGACCGCTCATTCCAACTGCCGACACCGTCGATGGCCTCCTGACCCCGAACGCCGACATATGCTCCAACCCGATGGTGCGAGACGATGTTCCCGCAGGCCAGGCAGTTACCCCTTCCGCCAGTACGCCGATGGCGAACGTGAGACGCCCTCGCCTGCGTGTCGCCCCCTCCCACTAGGGATGTCTTACCCGCACGGACTGACAGTCCATGCCGTATGCCCCCGGTCCCTCCGCTACGGGCGAACAACCTTGCGTCCCTCCGT
The DNA here is from genome assembly GCF_042754285.1 of Streptomyces sp. NPDC059224. NCBI lineage: Bacteria > Bacillati > Actinomycetota > Actinomycetes > Kitasatosporales > Streptomycetaceae > Streptomyces > Streptomyces sp. NPDC059224. The sequence goes on along the minus strand of NZ_JBHZAN010000030.1, from coordinate 111,363 downwards.
GCCCCCGCGAAGGCCTCCGTTCGGAACGCTGCGCACTCGCGCGCGCACCCAGCGTAACTCGGGCGGGTTCGCGGCGGTTGCAGTTGGCATGGCTGGCTCGGTCCCTCTGGCCGCTTCAACGGTCCCTCACCCCCGTCGTCCGCTCGGATCCGGCGTCGATCACGCCGTCGCGCCCGGTTCCGGTTGCACCTTGGCACCGGGTTCCGGCCGCTTCGCCGGACCGGACGCGCAGGTGGCCCGGCTCCGGCACTGGTACGAGAACGAACTGGGCTGGGCGACAGTGCCCGAGGCACCCGGAGAACCGCTGCGGCTGGTCACGGGCGTGCGTTTCGACGTGCTGGACGTGCCTGCCCCTGCGGGCGCGAAGGCGCTCAGGCATCTGGGGCCGGGCTCTCCGGTGGCGCTCCAGGGCGACCGGATGCTGCTGCTGGTGGCCGCGGGCAGCGCGGAGGAGGTGCCGGGACTGCTGGACTGGCTGGAGTGGAGCGCGCTGGCCCTGGACCTGCGGGCACTGGGCGCGCACGGCCTGATGGACGCTCCGGCACGGCCCGAGCCGGTCTCCACCGGGGCCCGACCGCTTCCCGAAGCCGACGAGGGCCCCGCCGCCCCGCCGGAGCCCGCGGACCGTCCGGAACCCGTGCAGGGGGCCGCCGTCTGGTTGCGGCCCCCCGGGCCGGGGCGCGAGGTGGAAGCCTCGCTGCCGAGAATGCCGAGCGTGCCGACGCTGCCGGCCGTGGGGGGCGTGGGATGCGCCCCCGATCTCGTACGGCTGGTGGACACGATGGCCACCGAGTGCCACCGGGTCCGGTTGTGGCGCGCGAGCCACGGACCTGAGGGCGATCAGGCGTTGGCGTCCTCGTAAGCCTGGCGAATCGTCGCCGGAACACGGCCGCGGTCGTTGACCTCGTAGCCGTTCTCCTTCGCCCACGCGCGGATCTGCGCGGTGTCCTGGCTGCCGCCTGCAGCCGCACGGGCCTTTCCACGTCCGCCCGACGCACGGCCACCGGTACGACGACCGCCCTTGACATAGGGGTCGAGAAGGCCGCGCAGCTTGTCCGCATTGGACGTCGTGAGATCGATCTCGTACGTCTTGCCGTCCAGCGCGAACGTCACGGTCTCGTCCGCCTCGCCGCCGTCGAGGTCGTCGACAAGAAGGACCTGAACCTTCTGTGCCACCGGATTTCCTTTCATCGATAACTTCAGGGCCGGGGTGTGCGGCGCCCGCCGTTTCGCCGCCCCCTGTTATATGCAGTACTGCAGTACGTTGGAAAGCAAACCGCTTTTGCGGGAAAAACACAAACCCCTGGGAGAGACCGAGGGGTCTGCTCCCGCCCGGAAACATGCGCGTTTCGGACATAGGCCACCTGGGCAAGGCGAGGCGCCCGGAATTGGGCCCGATCTCCCGCCCAACTCCGTCCGATGTCTCTTGTCCGCCACGATCCCTCGGGGCGATCACAGATGCAGAAGCATCCGGCTGTTGCCCAAGGTGTTCGGTTTCACTCGTTCGAGGCCGAGGAACTCGGCCACGCCCTCGTCATAGGAGCGCAACAGCTCCGCGTAGACATCGGTGTCCACGGGCGTCTCGCCGATCTCCACGAAGCCGTGCTTCCCGAAGAAGTCGACTTCGAAGGTCAAGCAGAAAACTCGGCGAACACCGAGCCATCGTGCCGTCTCCACCAACTTCTCCAGCAACTGATGGCCCACGCCGGCGCCCTTGAGGCCGGGCTTGACCGCGAGAGTGCGCACTTCGGCGAGGTCTTCCCACATCACGTGGAGTGCGCCGCAGCCGACCACCTCGGCGTTGTCGTCGCGTTCCGCGACCCAGAACTCCTGGATGTCCTCGTAAAGCGTCACCGTGGCTTTGTCGAGGAGGATGCGGTCGCGGACGTACGCGTCAAGGAGTCGGCGCACCGCCGGGACATCGCCGGTCCGGGCCCGCCGGACGGTGACGGCTTTTGCGGTGACTTCGGGGCGCATCGCTGACATGAGCGGACGCTATCGCCCGCGGTGGTCCGCCATGGAGCCGGGGTTCTCCTCTTGCGGGGCTTCCGGGTCTTCGCGTCCTTCCCTCTGTTCCGTCCTATCGGGGCCCTGCACGATCCGTACGGCGTCCCACAGGGCCTGGCGCTGTTCGTCGCTCATCATCCCGAAGAAGGCGACGAGAGCGGCGGCCGGGTTGTCGCTCTGGGACCACGCTTCGTTCATCAGGGCGGCGGCGTAGGCGGCCCGTGTCGAGACGGCCTCATATCGATAGGCACGCCCTTCGGCCTCCCGGCGCACCCAGCCCTTCTGATGGAGATTGTCCAAAACGGTCATCACCGTGGTGTACGCGATGGACCGTTCCTGCTGGAGGTCTTCCAGGACTTCTCGAACGGTCACCGGGCGGTTCCACTTCCACACCCGCGTCATGACCGCGTCTTCGAGTTCTCCCAATGGGCGAGGCACAGCTCAGAACAATAGTGGGAGATCCCGCCAATGGCGTGCCGGACGTGCACTTTCGCTGACAAAGGCGAACAAAAAGGGCGTACGACCCGGAAGGCGCGGCTGTGGCCGCGCGGGGGTCGTACGCCCGGTGGGGGGCGGTCCGCGATCAGGCCTCGCGGCCCGGGACGGAGACCTTCAGGTCGCTCTCCCCGCGCGCGGCGCGCGCGAGGGCGGCGTCCACGGCGGCGTCCTCCTTGGCCTTGGCGGCGCCGCCCTGGGTCTTCACGATCACCCGGACCAGACCGACGAAGAAGACGGCCATGACGACCGGGGGCACGAGCGCGGAGACGTAGTCCATGCGTCCAGAGTAGCCACGGGGGACCGGGCGAAAGGTGCGGGGTGGGCAAAGCGTCGTACAAGGCGTGCGAGCTGCCGTTTTCCCCCGTCCGCGGCTACCGGCGGCCGCCGGGGATCCGGTTCAGCCGGCGGCGAGCTGCTGCGGCGGCGGGGTGGGCCGGCGTCGCGGGAAGACCTCGCCCGGGGTCGGAATGGGCCGCTTCGGCGCCACCGGCTCGGGGACCGCGGGCTGCGGGGCGGGCCGTCCGGCGGGCCGCTCCTTCGGCTTCTTCTCCGGCTCCTTGGCCACTCCGCCCGGCAGGGCCGTCAGGCGGATCCTGGACGCCGGCACGGCCGGTGCGGGCACCTTGCGGGCCCCCTGGGCGAGCCGGGCCCGCACATCACGCTCCGCGAGGTCCTGGCAGCGGTCGAGCAGCGCGGCGGCACCGGGGTTCCCGCGCAGCGCCCGCAGTGCGGCGAGGTCGTCCGGGGTGGGCCGGTGGCCGGCGGCCAGCGCCTCCTCCAGGAGGGTGAGATAGCCGGCGACGGTCCCGGGCAGGGCCGCGCGGTAGCGGACCAGATCGGCCACCAGGAAGGCCCGCAACCGGGCCCCCTCACGCATCGCCTCGTCGAGAGACTCGGCGAGCCGATGACAGTCCTTGACGTCCTCGGCGGAGGCGGGACCGGGGTGAAGGGCGAGGGCGAGAGCACGGCGGAGCACACGCAGCTCCTCCGCACCGAACGCCATGCCGCCGCGGGATCCGTATGGCGTGGGCATGGACCGAAGATACGCGTAAATCAGACAAACTCGACATAGGGGGCATGGTGTGGCGCAGCAGGGCCACCCACCTGGCCGCCGCGTGCCGCGCGCACCCCCCGCCGCCTCACGTCCGCGACACGTTCCGCTCGTACACCAGCCGGAGTCCCACCAGCGTCAGCCACGGCTCGTGCTCGTCGATCACCGAGGACTCCCCCAGCACCATCGGCGCCAGCCCGCCCGTCGCGATCACCGTCACGTCGTCGGGATCCTCCGCCAGTTCCCGCGCCATCCGCCCGACCACCCCGTCGACCTGCCCGGCGAAGCCGTACACGATGCCCGCCTGCATGGCCTCCACCGTGTTCTTGCCGATCACGCTGCGCGGCCGGGCCACCTCGATCTTCCGCAGCTGGGCGCCCTTGACGCCCAGCGCCTCCACGGAGATCTCGATACCGGGGGCGATCACGCCGCCGACGTACTCCCCGCGCGCGGACACCGCGTCGAAGGTCGTCGCGGTACCGAAGTCGACGACGATCGCCGGACCGCCGAACAGCTCGACGGCGGCCACGGCGTTGATGATCCGGTCGGCGCCGACCTCCTTGGGGTTGTCGGTGAGGATCGGCACCCCGGTCTTCACCCCCGGCTCCACCAGCACCGCCGGCACATCGCCGTAGTACCGCCGGGTGACCTCGCGCAGTTCGTGCAGCACGGACGGCACGGTCGCGCAGATCGCGATGCCGTCGATGCCGTCGCCGAGTTCGTCGCCGAGCAGCGGGTGCATGCCCATCAGGCCCTGGAGGAGCACCGCCAGCTCGTCGGCGGTACGCCGCGCGTCCGTGGAGATGCGCCAGTGCTCGACGATGTCCTCGCCGTCGAAGAGCCCGAGGACGGTGTGCGTGTTGCCGACGTCGATCGTGAGGAGCATGAGGTCACTCCGCCTCGCGCAGATCCAGGCCGATGTCCAGGACCGGCGAGGAGTGGGTGAGGGCACCGACGGCCAGGAAGTCCACGCCGGTGTCGGCGTACGCCCGCGCGTTCTCCAGGGTGAGGCGCCCGGAGGCCTCCAGCAGAGCGCGACCGCCGACGATCGCCACGGCCTCCTCGCACTCCCCCGGCGTGAAGTTGTCCAGCAGGATCAGGTCGGCGCCCGCGTCGACCGCCTCGCGCAGCTGGTGCAGGGTGTCGACCTCGACCTCGATCGCCAGGTCGGGGAAGGCCTCTCGGACGGCCTTGAAGGCCTGCTCGACGCCGCCGGCGGCCACCACGTGGTTGTCCTTGACCAGAGCCGCGTCGGAGAGCGACATCCGGTGGTTGACGCCGCCGCCGCAGCGCACCGCGAACTTCTCCAGGGAGCGCAGGCCCGGGGTGGTCTTGCGGGTGTCCCGCACGCGCGTGGTGGTGCCCTCCAGCACGTCCGCCCACGCGCGCGTGGCGGTGGCGATGCCGGAGAGACGGTTCAGGATGTTGAGCGCGCTGCGCTCGGCCGTGAGCAGGTCGCGGGTGCGGGTGGTGATCGACAGCAGCGGCTGTCCGGCCTCGACCCGGTCGCCGTCCTCGACGTGCCGCTCGACCTCGAACTCGTCCGTGCAGACCACGGAGACCACGGCCTCGGCGATCCGCAGCCCCGCGACGACGCCCGCCTCACGCGCGACGAAGTCGGCGGTCGCCACGGCCTCCTCGGGGATCGTCGCGACGGTCGTCACGTCCACGCCGTTGTCCAGGTCCTCCTGGATGGCCACGTTGGCGATGTCCTCGACCTCGACGGGGTCGAGGCCGGCGGCGGCGAGAAGTCCGGCGAGCGCGGGGTCCAGCCCGCACTCCAGGTACTCCTCGTCGCCCCCGGCGCCACAGGCACAGCCGTCGCCGCAGCCGCCGCCGTCGGCGAGGGGAAGGTCGTTGGTGCTCACGTCTGTCACTGCTCCTGGGATGACTGGTACGACCGGGTCGGGGGGAAGTCTGCGGTGTCGGTGGTGCCGACGGCCAGCGAGCGGTCCGGATTCAGCCGTACGACGATGTGGCGGCGCCACCCGGTGTCGTCGCGGTCGGCGTGGTCCAGGCGCCAGTGGCAGCCGCGGGTCTCCTGGCGGCGCAGGGCCGCCTCGACGAGCACCCGCGCGACGCACAGGAGGTTGGTGGCCTCCCAGGTGTCGACGCCGGGCTCGGCTGTCTTGCCATTCTCGTCCAGGGCGTCGCGGGCCGCGGTGTGCAGGCGCTGGAGCTGCTCCGCCGCCCTGGTCAGGGACCGGTCGGAGCGCAGCACGCCGGCGCCCTCGGTCATGATCCGCTGGATCGCGAAGCGGGCCTCGGGGGCCTGCAGCGGGTGCGCGGGCCTGTCGGGATGCGGGACCGGGACGGGCACACGCGCGTGCAGTCGGTCCTCCGCGTGCCGCGCGGTGATGTCGGCGGCGATGCGCTCGGCGTAGACCAGGCCCTCCAGAAGGGAGTTGGACGCGAGCCGGTTCGCGCCGTGCACGCCGGTGCACGCGACCTCGCCGCACGCGTAGAGCCCGTGCACCGTGGTGCGCCCGCGCGCGTCGGTGCGCACGCCCCCGGAGGCGTAGTGCGCGGCCGGCGCGATCGGGATGGGCTCGGTGACCGGGTCGATGCCGTGCGCCCGGCAGGCGGCCAGGATGGTCGGGAAGCGGTGTTCCCACATGTCGGCGCCGAAGTGCCGGGCGTCCAGGAACATGTGCTCGGCGTCCTGTTCCTGCATGCGCCGCATGATGGCCTTGGCGACGATGTCCCGCGGCGCCAGCTCGGCCAGCTCGTGCTGGCCCACCATGAAGCGCACGCCCTCCGCGTCCACCAGGTGCGCGCCCTCGCCGCGCACCGCCTCGGAGACCAGTGGCTGCTGGCCCTCCGCGTCGGCGCCGAGGAACAGCACGGTCGGGTGGAACTGGACGAATTCGAGGTCGGAGACCTCCGCGCCGGCGCGCAGCGCGAGCGCCACGCCGTCCCCGGTGGACACCGACGGGTTGGTGGTCGCCGAGAAGACCTGGCCCATGCCGCCGGTGGCGAGGACGACCGCGGGGGCGTGGACGGCGCCCACGCCGTCGTGCTGGCCCTCGCCCATCACGTGCAGGGTCACGCCCGCCGTGCGTCCTTCGGCGTCGGTCAGCAGGTCCAGCACCAGCGCGTTCTCGATCATCCGCACGCCCCGCGCGCAAGCCGCTTCGACCAGCGCGCGAGAGATCTCCGCGCCGGTCGCGTCCCCGCCCGCGTGCGCGATACGGCGCCGGTGGTGGCCGCCCTCGCGCGTGAGCTCGATGTCGCCGTCCGCGTCGGTGTCGAAGTGCGCCCCGGTCGAGATCAGCCGCCGTACCGCGTCGGGGCCTTCGGTGACGAGGATCCGTACAGCCCCCTCGTCGCACATGCCGGCGCCCGCGACCAGGGTGTCGTCCAGGTGCTGTTCGGGGGTGTCGCCGTCGCCCAGGGCGGCCGCGATGCCGCCCTGCGCCCAGCGGGTGGAGCCGTCGTCGAGGTGCGCCTTGGTGACGACGACCGTGGTCAGTCCGGCGGCCTCGCAGCGCAGGGCGGCGGTCAGGCCGGCTACGCCGGACCCGACGACCACCACGTCCGCGTCGATGGACCATCCGGGGGCGGGCGCGTGCAGTCGTATGCCTGTGCTGGTCACGAGGCGGCTCCGGGGGCGGCGAAGGTGAGCGGGATGTTGTCGATCAGCCGGGTCGTCCCGACCCGGGCGGCGACGGCGAGGACGGCCTCTCCGGTGAAGTCGTCGTCGATCTCGGTGAAGTCGGAGGGATCGACCAGGGCGAGGTAGTCCAGGGCGAGCGGCGGGTCGTAGTGGACCGCCTCGTCCAGGACGGTCCGGGCGGCCGCGCGGACGGCGGCGGCCGCGTTCGGCACGGCCTTGGCGACGGCGTGCGCGTCGGCCGCCGCGCGGGACTCCCCTATGGCGCTGAGCGCCTCGGCGCGCGCCCGGGTGGACGGCACCTCGCGCGCCCGTGCCCGCAACGCCTCCTGCGCCGCGTGCCGGTCACGCCCGGCGAACAGCGCGCGCGACAGGGTGAGCGCGGTGCGCCGCTCGTCGGCCGACAGGTAGCGGTTGCGGCTGGAGAGCGCGAGCCCGTCGGCCTCGCGCACCGTCGGTACGCCGACGATCTCGATGCCGAAGTTCAGGTCCCGCACCATGCGCCGGATGACGGCCAGCTGCTGGGCGTCCTTCTGCCCGAACAGGGCCGCGTCGGGACGGGTGAGGTGCAGCAGCTTGGCGACGACGGTGAGGACGCCGTCGAAGTGGCCGGGCCGCGAGGCACCCTCCAGGCGCGTGCCCATCGGCCCCGCGGTGACCCGCACCTGCGGCTGCCCGCCCGGGTAGACCTCTTCGGCCGACGGGGCGAACACGGCGTCGGCGCCCGCCTGTTCGGCGATCTTCAGGTCGGCGTCCAGGGTGCGCGGGTAGCGGTCGAGGTCCTCGCCGGCCCCGAACTGCAGCGGGTTGACGAAGACCGTGACGACGACCTCGCCGTCCGGTCCGGCGATCTCGCGGGCACCGCGGATCAGCGTGGCGTGGCCCTCGTGCAGGGCACCCATGGTCATGACGACGGCGCGGCGGCCGTGCCGCACGCGCGCGTGCAGTTCGGCGGCGGTGCGCAGCAGGGCGGTGCTCATCGGGTGTTCCCCTCGGTGCCGTGGGTGCCGTTGGTGCCGCCGGCGAGGACGCCGAGGAGGTCCTCGGCGAGCTCCGGCTTCAGCAGGCCCTGGGCGAGCGCCCGGTCGGCCGTGGCGCGGGCCATCGCCAGATAGCCGTCGACGGTCTGCGGGGCGTGCCGGCGCAGCTCCGTGACGTGCGCGGCGACGGTGCCCGCGTCCCCGCGCGCGACCGGCCCGGTCAGCGCCGCGTCACCGGAGCGCAGGGCGTTGTCCAGGGCGGCGCCGAGCAGCGGGCCGAGCATCCGGTCCGGGGCCTCGACACCGGCCGTGCGCAGCAGCTCCATGGACTGGGCGACCAGGGTGACCAGGTGGTTGGCGCCGAGGGCGAGGGCCGCGTGGTAGAGCGGGCGGTTCTCCTCCAGGATCCACTCCGGCTCGCCGCCCATCTCGATGACGAGAGCCTCCGCGGCCAGCCGCAGCTCCTCGGGCGCGGTCACCCCGAACGAGCAGCCCGCGAGCCGCTGCACGTCCACCGGCGTGCCGGTGAAGGTCATCGCGGGGTGCAGGGCCAGCGGCAGCGCGCCCGCGCGCAGGGCCGGGTCCAGGACCCGGGTGCCGTACCGCCCGGAGGTGTGGACGAGCAGCTGGCCCGGCCGTACCGCGCCGGTCTCGGCGAGGCCCGCGACCAGGCCGGGCAGGGCGTCGTCGGGGACGGTCAGGAGCACCAGGTCGGCACGCTGGAGGACCTCGGCCGGGGGCACCAGCGGGACGTCGGGCAGCATCGCCTCGGCGCGCCGCCTGGAGGCGTCGGAGACCCCGGAGACGGCCACCGGGCGGTGTCCGGCGAGCTGCAGGGACGCGGCCAGCGCGGGACCCACCCGGCCGGCGCCCACGACGCCGACGGTGAGCCGCGCGGGGCGGTCACCGGGGTCTGGCTGTTGGACTGTACTCACGCGAGAGTGGCCTTCCCGTTCCAGTCCGCTCTGGGTACCGGACGATTTCTCGTCATGTTAACGCTATCGGGTTCGGGCCCAGTTGGCTGTCCACAGGCTGTGGGTGACCGGTCACATCGCACGGGATGCCTCCCGTACGGAAAATGCGAGGCCCTCCGTCCCCGCGCCACGGCATCATCCACGGCATGAGCGATACGGCGACGACACCCCAGAACGAGCAGCCGGACGATCCCCGGTCGGCGGAGGAGCAAATGCGAGAGCGGCGCGCGGCCGCCTACCGGAAGGCCGATCGCGTGCTCGCGCGCGTGGGCCCACGCGCCTCCCTGCGAGAGCGGCTCGCGCGGCTCCACGAAGGCGCCGCCGACGTGTACGACCTGGACGAACCGGCGGACGTCTACGGCAACGGGATCGTCGCGGCCCTGGAGGAGCGGGTCGCCGCCCTGCTGGGCACCGAGGCGGCCGCGTTCTTCCCGACCGGCACGATGGCCCAGCAGGTGGCGCTGCGCTGCTGGGCGGCCCGGACCGGCAACCCCACGGTCGCCCTGCACGCCCTCGCCCACCCAGAGGTCCACGAACGAGGCGCCTTCCGCGAGGTCGCCGGCCTGCGCACGGTCCGCGTCACGGGTGAGCCCCGGCTCCCCACCGCGCGGGAGGTACGCGACTTCGAGGAGCCCTTCGGAGCGCTGATGCTGGAGCTGCCGCTCAGGGACGCCGGTTATGTGCTGCCCACCTGGGAGGAGCTCACGGAGATCGTGGCGGCGGCGCGGGAGCGCGATGCGGTCGTGCACTTCGACGGCGCACGCCTGTGGGAGTGCACCGTCCGCTTCGGGCGCCCCCTGCACGAGATAGCGGACCTCGCGGACAGCGTCTACGTGTCGTTCTACAAGTCCCTCGGCGGCATCGGCGGCGCCGCCCTGGCCGGTCCGAAACCCCTGGTCGAGGAGGCGAAGACCTGGCGCCACCGCTACGGGGGCATGATCTTCCAGCAGTTCCCCACGGCGCTCGCGGCCCTGATCGGCCTGGAGCGCGAGCTGCCCCGTCTCCCGGAGTACGTGCGCCACGCGCGCGTGGTCGCCGCGGCCCTGCGCGAGGGCTTCGCCGAGGCGGGGCTCGCGTGGACGCGCGTCCACCCCGAGGAGCCGCACACCCACGAGTTCCAGGTCTGGCTGCCGTACGAGGCCGATGTGCTGAGGGAGACGGCGGTACGGCAGGCCGAGGAGACCGGCACGTATCTCTTCGCCGGCTTCTGGGAGCCGAAGGGTCCGGGCCTGTCCATGACCGAGGTGACGGTGTCGGAGGCCGGTCTGGAGTGGTCGGCGCAGGACGTGCGGGCGGCGGTCGCGGACTTCGTGAGGCGGCTTCCTGCGACGCCCCGCTAGGGAGCCCGGTCCGGGGCGCCGCCTCCTCCTAGGACGCGCGCATCCAGCGCAGCACGGCGCCCCGCAGCCGCCCGCGCGCCGGCCGCCCCGCGAGAACCGCGCGGAACCGCCGGTGGTCGCGCACCGCCCGCGCCACGCGCACGTCATGGGCGCCGGGCGGGGGCGGCGCGGGCTCTCCGTGCCGCCGAGCACGGCAGGTGTCGAGGAAGTGCTGCCGGACGCTGCTCTTGGCTCCCGAGCCTGCGCCTTCGCGCGGCCTGCGTCGCGTCGATTGACGGCGCCCGTCAATCGGGGGAGGCGTTGTCGGTGGCGGGGTGCACGATGGGGACATGAGCGTACGTATCGACATCGCTGGGCTCCGGCCGGAGAGGGTCGCCGTCGTGCCCTCGCCGCTGGCCGAGCTCGGCATGGCGCTGCACGCGCTGTCGGAGCCGGGGCACCATCCCGGCCTCCAGGGCTGGGTGACCGGTGTCACCGCCCGGATGGAGCCGCACCTGGCCGACCGCATGTGCGAGGCCGACTTCCTGTGGCGGTCGACGTTCTCGGACCTGTTCCTGCCGTACGCGGCCGTCCCCGGTGCCGTCCCGGGCGGCACGCTGGCCGAGGAGCTCGGCCAGCTGGACAAACTGACGGACGAGCAGTTCGTCGACGCGGCCCTGGAGTTCACCTGCGTGCTCTCCTACGACACGCGGGCGCCGGCCCTGCTGTCGGATCCGGCCGGCCGCCGCAGGGCGCTGGAGGTGGCCGCCTCGCGCGGTCCGCAGCAGGTCCGGTTCGCGCAGCGGCTGCTCGACGATCCGCCCAGTGTGCGCGCGTGGCTGCGCCGGTTCCTGGAGGACTGCGCCGAGGCGTTCTTCGACGAGGCCTGGTCGCGGCTGCGCCACCAGCTGGCAGCCGACGCCCGCCACAAGACGGAGCTGCTGCGCCGCAAGGGGCTCGCCGAGGCGCTGGCGGCGGTCTCGCCGGTCGTGACGCTCGACGAGACGGGCGCGCGGATCACCGTGGACAAGCTCACCGACGGCCACGCCGTGGTCGACGCCGACGGCCTCCTGCTGGTGCCCACGAGTCTGGGCTGGCCCCATCTGATGGTCCTGCACCGCTACGGCTGGCAGCCGGTGCTGCACTACCCGGTCGGTTCGCCGGAGCTCGCGGCGCCGGCGTCGGTGGAGGCGCTCACCCTGCGGATGGCGGCGCTGTCCCATCCCGTCCGGATGCGGCTGTGCCGGTACCTGGCGCGCAGCGCGTACACCACCAGCGAGCTGGCGCAGGTGCACGGCCTGTCGGCGCCGGAGGTCTCCCGGCACCTGGGCGTGCTGAAGAAGGCGGGCCTGGTCACCACGCGCCGCCGCGGCAGGTACGTACTGCACCAGCTGGACGTCACGGTCGTCGCCCGCCTCGGCAGCGACTTCCTGGAGGGGATACTCCGCTAGGGCGGATGGCGAAAGCCCCGCCTGAGCCGCGTGTGCGGGTCAGCCGTGGGCGCCGCCCGCGCGGACGAGTCCGGTCTCGTAGGCGAGCACGACCACCTGGACGCGGTCGCGCAGGCCGAGTTTGGTCAGGATGCGGCCGACGTGGGTCTTGACCGTCGCCTCGGAGAGCACCAGCCGGGCGGCGATCTCCCCGTTCGACAGGCCCTGCGCGACCAGCACCATGACCTCGCGCTCGCGGTCGGTGAGCCGGTTCAGCTCCTGGTGCTGGGGCTCCTTGCCGGCGGAGGGCAGCATCGGTGCGAAGCGGTCGAGCAGCCGCCGGGTCGTGGAGGGTGCGACGACGGCGTCGCCGCTGTGGACGGAGCGGATGGCGGCCAGCAGCTCGCCGGGCGGCACGTCCTTGAGCATGAAACCGGAGGCGCCCGCCTTCAGCCCCGAGAAGGCGTACTCGTCGAGGTCGAAGGTGGTCAGGATGAGCACCTTGGGCGGCTCGGGCTCCGAGCAGATGCGGCGGGTGGTCTCCACCCCGTCCAGCTTGGGCATGCGCACGTCCATCAGGACGACATCCACCTCGGCGGACTTCAGCACCTGGAGGGCCTCGACACCGTCGCCCGCCTCCGCGACAACCTCCATGTCCGGCTGGGCCGCGAGCACCATCCGGAACCCGGTGCGCAGCAGCACCTGGTCGTCGACGAGCATCACGCGGATCGTCATCGGGTCCTCTTCCGTTTTCCGTACATCGGGGTGTTGCGGGGATTCCCCCGGGGCGTGACAGGTGTCAACCGGGGGCGTGCGTCTGTGTCAATGCGCCGGTTTGAGCGGCAGCAGAGCACTGATGCGGAATCCTCCGCCGGGACGGGGCCCCGCGTCGAGGGTGCCGCCGACCATACCGACCCGCTCGCGCATGCCGATCAGGCCGTGCCCCTGGCCGTCGACGCCGCCCTCCTCGTACATCTCGTGCGGGGCGCCCTTGCCGTCGTCCTCGACCAGCAGGCCGAGCCCGTCGTCGAAGTAGACCAGCCGCACGCTGGCGCCCGTGTTGGGCCCGCCGTGCTTGCGGGTGTTGGTGAGCGCCTCCTGCACGATCCGGTACGCCGTGAGCTCGACGCCGCTGGGCAGCGGGCGCGGGGTGCCCTCGACCTTGAAGTCGACGGGCAGACCGGAGGTGCGGCACTGCTCGATGAGGTCGTCGATCTGCTCGACGTCGGGCTGCGGAACGTACTCGCCGACCTCCTTGTGCTCGCCCGTGCGCAGCACGCCCAGCAGGCGGCGCATCTCGGCGAGGGCCTGGCGGCCGGTGGAGGAGATCGTCTCCAGGGCCTTCTTGGCCTGGTCCGGGGCGGCGTCGAGGACGTAGGCGGCGCCGTCGGCCTGCACCACCATCACCGACACGTTGTGAGCGACCACGTCGTGCAGTTCACGCGCGATCCGGGCGCGCTCGGCCGCGACCGCGACCTTGGCCTGCGCCTCGCGCTCCTTCTCCAGGCGGGCGGCGCGCTCCTCCAGCTGTGCGAAGTAGGCACGGCGGGTGCGCATGGAGTCGCCGAGCACCCAGGCGAGCACGAACGGCACCGTCTGGAACGCCACGATGGCCAGGTGCCCCAGGAGACTCGTCCTGTCCTGCGGCCACCGGATCTGCGCCAGCGGCGCGGCGCACAGCCCCGCGTAGAGGGCGAACCGGGACGCCCAGCGCTCGCCGACCGCGGCGACCGTGGCGACGATCACCAGCATGGCGAAGTTGGCGACCGTCGTCTCGACGTCCAGGACCAGCTGGACCAGGCCGGTCGCCGCGGCCAGCAGCAGCATCGGTTCCGGGAACCTGCGGCGCAGGGCGACCACCACGGCCATGCCGGCGGACACGGCCAGCATGGCGGCGGTCGAACCGTGGTGCTCGGGCGCCCCGCTGAGGTTCACGGCACTCACGCAGGAAACCCCGAGCAGGACGACGGCCCAGAAGGTGTCGACCCAGGTCGGGTTCCTGCGGAGGAAGTCATAGAGGCGCTGCACGTAACCCAGAGTAGGGAAGCGTGATAGGTGCAGGGGTCAACCGGAGGGCCGATCCCTGTTCCGCACACGTACTCCGCAAGGTGGAGAAGGTGATCACCTGTGCGCCTAGTCTGGCCCGGTGACGGATGAGGCGACGCGAGAGACGGCGGACGACGCCCGTGGCTGGCGTGCGGCCACCGAAGCGGCTCTGTACGGCCCCGGCGGGTTCTACCGCCGCCCGGAGGGACCGGCCGGCCACTTCCGTACCTCGGTCCACGCCTCGCGGCTGTTCGCCGAGGCCGTGGCCGAACTGCTGTGCCGGGTCGACGAGGCCCTGGGCCGCCCCGAGTCGCTGGACTTCGTCGACATGGGCGCCGGCCGGGGCGAGCTGGTCAGCGGTGTGCTCACCGCGCTGCCCGCCGACGTGGCGGCACGCACACGTGCCTGTGCCGTCGAGGTCGCCGACCGCCCGCCGGGCCTGCCCGACCGCGTCACCTGGCTGACCGAGCTGCCGCGCTCGGTCACCGGCCTGCTCTTCGCCAACGAGTGGCTCGACAACGTCCCGGTCGACGTCGCCGAGGTGGACTCCGCCGGTGTCTGCCGCCTCGTGCACGTCCGGCGTGACGGCGTCGAACTGCTCGGCGAGCGCGTCTCGGGCGCGGACGCGCAGTGGCTCGCGCGGTGGTGGCCGCTGGGCGGCGAACCGGGGCTGCGCGCGGAGATCGGGCTGCCCCGGGACCGGGCGTGGTCCGACGCCGTCGCCTGCGTACGGGCGGGGCTCGCGGTGGCGGTGGACTACGCGCACACCGTGGACACGCGCCCCCCGTTCGGCACGCTCACCGGCTTTCGCGCGGGGCGCGCGACGGCGCCCGTCCCGGACGGGTCGTGCGACATCACGGCGCACGTCGCGCTGGACGCGTGTACGGCGCTCGACCCGGCGTACGCCCTCCCGGAAGCGCTCGTCTGTACCCAGCGCGACGCGCTGCGCGCCCTCGGCCTCGTCGGCGCCCGCCCCCCGCTCACGCTCGCCTCCACCCACCCCGCCGCCTATGTACGCGCCCTCGCGAGCGCCGGCGAGGCGGCCGAGCTCACCGCCCCCGGCGGCCTCGGTGACTTCGGCTGGCTGCTGCAGCCGGTGGGCATCGCGAACCCGCTGCTGTGACGCCGGCCCGGCGACGCCCGGCCGCAGGTCCTACTTGTCGATGTCCCCCACGACGAAGAACATCGACCCGAGGATCGCGACCATGTCCGCCACCAGCGTCCCCGGCAGCAGTTCCATCAGCGCCTGGATGTTGTTGAACGACGCCGAGCGCAGCTTCAGCCGGTAGGGGGTCTTCTCGCCCTTGCTGACGAGGTAGTAGCCGTTGATGCCGAGCGGGTTCTCGGTCCAGGCGTAGGTGTGGCCCTCGGGCGCCTTGAGGACCTTGGGGAGCCGCTGGTTGATCGGGCCCGGCGGCAGCTCGGCGACCCGGTCCAGGCAGGCGTCGGCCAGGTCCAGGGCCACGTGGGTCTGCTCCAGGAGGCACTCGAAGCGGGCCAGGCAGTCGCCCTCGGTCCGGGTGACCACCCTGAGGGTGTCCCGGAGCTCGCCGTAGGCCAGGTAGGGCTCGTCGCGGCGCAGGTCGAAGTCGACGCCCGAGGCGCGCGCGATGGGCCCGCTCACGCCGTACGCGTGCACGGCCTCCGGCGCCAGGACGCCCACGCCCCGGGTGCGCCCGCGGAAGATCTCGTTGCCGAGGACCAGGCCGTCGAAGATGTCCATGCGGGAGCGCACGGCGCGGACGGCGGCACGCGCGCGTGCGGTCCAGCCGGCCGGGAGGTCCTCCTTGAGGCCGCCGACGCGGTTGAACATGTAGTGCATCCGCCCGCCGGAGACCTCCTCCATGACGTTCTGGAGCTCCTCGCGCTCACGGAACGCGTGGAAGACCGGGGTGATCCCGCCCAGCTCCAGCGGGTAGGAGCCGAGGAACATCAGATGGTTGAGCACCCGGTTCAGCTCGGCGAGCAGGGTGCGCGTCCACACCGCGCGCACGGGCACCTCCATGCCCAGCATCCGCTCGACGGCCAGGACCACGCCCAGCTCGTTGGAGAAGGCCGACAGCCAGTCGTGGCGGTTGGCGAGCATGATGATCTGCCGGTAGTCGCGCGCCTCGAAGAGCTTCTCGGCACCGCGGTGCATGTAACCGATCACCGGCTCGGCGGAGACGATCCGCTCGCCGTCCAGCACCAGCTTCAGCCGTAGCACGCCGTGCGTGGAGGGATGCTGGGGGCCGATGTTGAGCACCATGTCAGTGCTCTCCGCGGCGCCGCCGATGCCGACCGTGGTCTCCGTCGTGGGAGTCATGGACCCAGTCTCTCGTACGTACGCTGACCTCATGGAGACGGGGAGCCCGGCCGCTGCCGGGGCGACGGAGACCGAGCCGGTGTGGACGGGGCTGCCGCCCGGCCTGCTGCGGATGCGACGGCTGCTGCTGGTGGTGTGGCTGGGGCTGATCACCCTCGCCGTGGGCCTGCTGCCGGGGCTGCTCGCGGGCCCGGTGTGGGCGGCCTTCGCGCTGCTGCCGCTGGCCCTGATGGCCTGGGGCTGGGTGCTGATCGGCCGCAACTGGCGCTCCTGGCGGTACGCCGAGCGCGCCGACGACCTGCTGATCAGCCGGGGCGTGCTGTGGCGCGAGGAGACCGTGGTGCCGTACGGGCGGATGCAGCTGGTGGAGGTGACCTCGGGGCCCGTCGAGCGGTACTTCGGGCTGGCGAGCGTGCAGCTGCACACCGCGGCCGCCGCCACCGACGCCGCCATCCCGGGGCTCGACCCGGCCGAGGCGGAACGGCTGCGCGACCGGCTCACCGTGCTCGGCGAAGCCCGATCGGCGGGCCTGTGACCGCGCCCGGCGTCGACGGCACCATACGCCCCGGCAAGGCCGTGGGCGAGCGGCGGCTGCATCCCGTGACGCCGTTCCGGCGGGCGTGGGCGCCGGTCGCGGTGCTCACCGGCTGGGCGGTGCACGACCCGAACCAGGCGCAGGAGCAGCTGACGAAGCTGACCACCACCATGCTCCTGGCCGGACTCGCCGTCCTGGTCACGGCGGGCGCGCTGTACGGCCTCCTGACCTGGTGGTTCACCTACTTCGCGGTGACCGACAGCGAACTGCGCATACGCACCGGCCTGGTGTTCCGGCGCACCGCGCACATCCGGCTGGAGCGGATCCAGGCGGTCGACGTGACCCAGCCGCTGCTCGCGCGCGTGGCGGGCGTCGCCAAGCTGCGCATCGACGTCGTCGGCACCGACAAGAAGGACGAGCTGGCCTTCCTGGCGCAGGGCGAGGCGCGTGCGCTCCGCGCGGAGCTGCTGGCGCGCGCCGCGGGCTTCGCACCCGAGACGGCACGAGAGGTCGGCGAGGCGCCGGCGCAGGAGCTGATGCACGTGCCCCCGGGCAAGCTCGCGCTCTCCCTCGCGCTGACGGGCGCCACCTGGGGCTCCCTGGCCGCCGCCCTCGTCGTCCCGCCGGTGCTGTGGCTGGCCACGCACAGTGTGTGGACGGTCCTCGCCACCGCCGTACCGCTGCTCGGCGCGGCGGCCACGACCAGTGTGGGGCGGTTCGTCGGGGAGTACGACTGGACGGTCGGGGAGTCCCCGGACGGGCTGCGCATCGACCACGGGCTGCTCGACCGGACGCACGAGACGGTGCCGCCCGGGCGGGTGCAGACCGTGCGGATCGTGGAGCCGCTGCTGTGGCGGCCGCTGCGCTGGGTGCGGGTGGAGCTGGACGTGGCCGGGTCGGCGAACTCGGTGCTGGTGCCGGTCGCGCCCCGCACGGTCGCCGAGTCGGTGGTCGCGCGCGTGCTGCCCGGTGTGACCGTGCCCGGCGAGCTGCCCCGGCCGCCCCGGCGGGCCCGCTGGTGCGTTCCGTTGTGGTGGCGCGGGTACGGGCTCGCGGTCACGGAGACCGTGTTCGCCGCACGGCACGGGCTGCTGCGCCGGCGCCTCGCTCTGGTCCCGCACGCCAAGGTCCAGAGCGTACGGCTGACGCAGGGCCCCTGGGAGCGGCTGTGGCGGGTCGCGGACGTCCATGTGGACACGGGGGCCGGCAAGACCGTGACGGCCCGGCTGCGGGACGCGGAGGCGGCCGCGTCGCTGCTCCGGGAGCAGGCCGAGAGGTCCAGGACGGGCCGCCGGTCGGCACGCCCGGACCGCTGGATGGCGAACGGCCCCGGGAACGCCTGAGCCGGGGCACCCGCTGGGTGCCCCGGCTCAGGACCGGCTCAGGAGGCGGCGCTGCGCAGGCCCCCGATGTTGATCTGCTCGGTCTCGTCGTGCGCGGTCAGGTCGATGACCTGGCCGACGCCCCGGGTCTCCGCGTCGGCGGGCTTGAACTCGGCCTCGGAATCGGCCTTGTGGAGCGCGAGCGCCTCCTGGCCCACGACGTCCGCGAGGTCCTCGTTGTGCATGGACTCCAGTCCCTCGGCGGGCGCGCCCTTCTGGGTGCCGAAGAAGTCGAAGCCACCGGTGACCAGCGGACGCGGGATGGGCGCGGCCGGCAGCACGGCGACCGCGGTCGGCACGGTGAAGTGGCCCCTGGGCTGCACGGACTTGGCGGACGGTGCCGGCGTGGCGGGCATGTCCTGCTCCGCGGGCGCGGGGGTGGTGTCCGCCGGCTCGGCGGTGGTGAAGGCGGCCGCGCGCGTGTGCCCGTCGGCCGCCTCGGGCTGCCCCTGTTCCTCGTCCTCCGGTGCGGACTCGCCCTTCGGCGCCTCGGGTACGGCGGCCGTCTCCGTCGCGCCCTCGGTCCCGGTGCCGGCGTCCGTCCCGGTCTCCGGGGCCTCGCCCTCGTCGAAGCGGGCCAGTGCCACCTTGGCCCGCAGGAACAGCTGGGAACCCTCCGGGGAGAAGACCTTGGGGACCGTCTCCTCGGCCTCCCGCTCCTCGACGGCCTCCCGCTCCTCGGCCGCCGCCGGCTCCGCGACGGCCTCCGCGAGCTCCTCGGCGTCTTCGGAGGTCCGGGCGGCCGGCAGCGCGTTGGACGGCGTGACGGCCTCGATCTCCAGCAGGCGGCGGCCCTCCAGGGCGCTCGCGCGCTCGGTCTCCGCCGTGGCGTAGCGGCGCAGCAGGGAGGCGTGCTCGTTGCGCAGCCCGGCCAGCTCCGTCCGTTTCGCGCGCAGCCGCTGCTCCAGCTTGGCGCGCAGCTCCCGCGACTCCTCGAGGTCGGTCTCCAGCTCGGCGATCCGCTCCTCGTGGCGCCACTCGTCACTGGCACGCGCGCGTGACAGGTCGGCCACCTGCTTGCCCGCCTCGCTGTCCCAGCGGCGCATGACGGCGGCACCGACGGCCGCGGTCGCCGCGGCTATCGCGGCCAGCGTGCGCAGGGCCGTCGGTTGGGAGAACAACCAGGGGCCCAGCGCGCAGACGAGGGAGACACCGGCGATCGCCGAGGGAGGCAACAGCCTGTGCAAAGGCGGGGAATGACGGTGACGTCCACGTGGCATGGCCAGAAACTTACCGCGCGTAGGCGAATCGTGGTGCCCCGGGCCGTAAAAACACAGCGACAACGAAGTCTTCGCACGGCGTCACCGGGCGCCGTGCTCAGCGGTCGCTCAGCCGGCCGCTGATCCACTCCAGCGTCGCTGGGATCTCACGGCGCCAGGTGTTGAAGTTGTGGCCGCCGCTGTCGAGGATGATCGACGAGATCCGGGTCAGGTTCGTGGCCTGCACACTCGCGATGAATCTCAGCGTGGCCCGGTAGTTGGTCTCTCCGGCTTTGCTGCTGGTGACCAGCAGGGAGGTGTCCGGTGCGGGCTCGTGCTTCAGGAACCACCAGAGGTTCGCGCGGTTCTGGAGCTTGCGGTCGCCCTGGAAGAGGTCACCGGTCGTGGCGTCCAGGGGCGCCTTGTACGACGCGGAGAGCCCGGCACCGGCCGCGTACACGCCGGGGTGGTGCATCGCGAGTTTCAGCGCGCAGTACCCGCCCGTCGAGTCGCCGACGATCCCCCAGCCGCCCGGCTTTGCGGCGGCCCGGTAGTGGGCGCGCACGGCGTCGGGCAGGTCCCTGGCGAAGAAGGTCTCGGTCTGCGGTCCGCGCGGGACGTCCACGCACTCGGTGTCCCGGGGCGGCGCGACGGTGGGCCGCAGCATCACCAGGATGGTCGGCCGCATCCGCCCGTCCTTGACCAGGTGCTGTGCCGTGCGCGGGTAGTGCAGCTTGTCGACCAGCGCCCGCGCGGTGCCGGGGTAGCCGCTGAGGACGACCACCACCGGGAACGTCCGCGTGCGGTACCGCGGCTGGAAGTACTCCGGCGGCAGGTACACGTACGCGGGCGTGGTGATGTGGGTGGTCGGGCCGACTATGCCGACCTGCTGGATCTGACCGGACGTCCGGGGCAGCGAGCCGCCCATGCCGTGCACCTGGGAGGTGGCCATCAGCTGGACCGGGCCGGCGCCCGCGTGGTCGACGACGACGCCCTGGTCGGTCTCCGTGCCGAACAGGTCCGCCCAGCTCGCGTAGAAGCCGAAAGCCTGGTTGACGGCTATCCCGAGGCACGCGAAGAGTGCCAACTGGGTGGCCAGCAGGAGGCCGACGCGACCGCTGACGGATCGCCAGTTCCGGCGCGCCAGCCGGGGCCACAGCCACACCGTGCCTGCGAACAGCAGTACGGCCAGCAGGATCGCCGATGCCAGCGTCTTGTCGCTCGTGAGTCCCATGAGGTGTTTCCCGCCTGCGCTTTCCCCCGTGACGACCGCCGCTTTAAGCGAGCCTTGCCCCGGACTTTCCTCGGCCTTTGACCCGGCTTTCCGGTGGGGAGTGAACCTCTCCACCCAAGACACCGTCCTAGAGGGCGCAATGTCGCCGGATGCCCGAATCGGCACCGGGTCCAAGGTCTCTCGCGGAACTACGGGATGCGATGTCTGTCAGGATAGATGCGGAAATGTCGGGCGGGGTTCCGGGCCGATCAAGCCGGGCGCGGCGCATAGTTCATGGTCCGCGCCCTGAGGCGGTCCCCGCACTGGTCGGCAGGGCATGCGCGGTCGTGGGTGTCCTGGACATCGCCGCGGGGGTGTTCCCGCGCTTCCGGCACAGCCGTATGCACGCCCTGGCCGAGGTACTGCCCGGGTCGCTGGGGCCGTTCGCGGCGGCGCTCTCGCTCAGCGTCGGCGTGCTGTTGCTGCTGCTCGCGCACGGGCTGAAGCGGCGCAAGCGCCGGGCGTGGCGGGCCGCCGTCGCTCTCCTGCCGGCCGGCGCGGTGTCGCAGTTCGTGTACCGGCACTCGGTCATCGGGGCCCTGATCTCGCTGGCGCTGTTCGTGCCCCTGGTGCTCCACCGCGACGAGTTCAAGGCGCTGCCGGACCCGCGCAGCCGGTGGCGCGCGCTCGCCAACTTCGTGCTCATGAGCGCCGGTTCGCTCGCGCTCGGGCTGGTCGTCGTCAGCGCCCACCCCAAGCGCACGATCGGCGACCCGAGCCTGGCCGACCGCATCACGCACGTCCTGTACGGCCTGTTCGGCTTCGAGGGCCCCGTCGACTACGAGGGATCCACCTCCTGGACGGTCGCCTTCTCGCTCGGCGCCCTCGGTCTGATCACCGCGGTCACCACCGTCTATCTCGCCTTCCGCCCGGAACACCCCGCCGCGCACCTCACCACGGAGGACGAGGTCAGACTGCGCGCCCTCCTCGAGAAGCACGGCGCGCGCGACTCCCTCGGCCACTTCGCGCTCCGCCGCGACAAGGCGGTCGTCTTCTCGCCCAGCGGCAAGGCGGCGGTGACCTACCGCGTGGTCTCCGGCGTGATGCTCGCCAGCGGCGACCCGATCGGCGACGTCGAGGCCTGGCCCGGCGCCATCGAACGCTTCATGGACGAGGCCAAGGCCCACTCCTGGACCCCCGCCGTGATGGGCTGCTCGGAGACGGGCGGCGAGGTGTGGACCCGCGAGACCGGCCTGGACGCCCTCGAACTGGGCGACGAGGCGGTGGTGGACGTAGCGGATTTCTCGCTCGCCGGACGCGCGATGCGCAACGTGCGCCAGATGGTCAAGCGCATCGAGCGGGCCGGCTACGAAACCCGGGTGCGGCGCATCCGTGACCTCGGCGAGGCCGAGCTGGACCGTATCCGCCGGGCGGCGGAGGACTGGCGCGGCACCGACACCGAACGCGGCTTCTCGATGGCGCTCGGCCGCATCGGCGACCCCACCGACGGCGACTGCCTGATCGCCACCGCGCACAGGATCGAAGGGGCGGCGGTGGGAGACGGGTGGGCGGACGAGACACCCGGTCCGTACGGCGACCTCAAGGCGATCCTGCACTTCGTGCCCTGGGGCACCGACGGCGTCTCCCTCGACCTGATGCGCCGCGACCGGTCGGCGGACCCCGGGATGAACGAACTGCTCATCGTGGCCGCCCTCCAGGCCGCCCCGAAGCTCGGCATCGCCCGGATCTCGCTCAACTTCGCGATGTTCCGCTCGGCGCTCGCGCGGGGCGAGAAGATCGGCGCGGGCCCGGTGCTGCGCGCCTGGCGCGGACTGCTGGTCTTCCTGTCGCGCTGGTTCCAGATCGAGTCGCTGTACAAGTTCAACGCGAAGTTCCAGCCTCGCTGGGAGCCGCGCTTCGTGGTCTACCGG
Organism: Streptomyces sp. NPDC059224; assembly: GCF_042754285.1. Classification (NCBI taxonomy): domain Bacteria; kingdom Bacillati; phylum Actinomycetota; class Actinomycetes; order Kitasatosporales; family Streptomycetaceae; genus Streptomyces; species Streptomyces sp. NPDC059224. The sequence goes on along the minus strand of NZ_JBHZAN010000030.1, from coordinate 88,880 downwards.
GCCTCCGGCGACCTCCCCCGGATCGGCCTCGCCGCAATGCAGGCCGAGGGCTTCGTCAACCTCGCCCTCCCGCTGCCGCGCTTCCTGCGCCGCGGTGCCCCGGCCGCCCGCCCCTGCCCGCACGCCGTCGCCGAACGGGGCGTCCGGGCGGCGTGACCCCATGACCGGCCCGAGCGGCCCCCTCCCCTCCAGCCCGGGGGCTCCGCTCGGGCCCGCCCACAGGCCGTCCGGCGGGCGGGCCGTTTCCTGGGCCTACGCTGAACGTATGAGCAACCACAGCGGACGTGGCCAGGTGACAGGGCTTCCGGCATGGGACCGGTGCGCCGTCATGGGGGTCGTGAACGTCACCCCCGACTCCTTCTCCGACGGCGGCCGCTGGTTCGACACGACGATCGCGGTCAAGCACGGCCTCGACCTCGTCAGCGAGGGCGCCGACCTCGTCGACGTCGGCGGTGAGTCCACCCGCCCCGGCGCCACGCGCGTCGACGAGGACGAGGAGCTGCGCCGCGTCATACCGGTGGTCCGCGGTCTCGCCGCCGAGGGCGTGGTCGTCTCCGTCGACACCATGCGCGCCTCCGTCGCCCGGCAGGCCCTGGCCGCCGGCGCGGCTCTCGTCAACGACGTCAGCGGCGGCCTCGCCGATCCCGACATGATCCCCGTCGTCGCCGCGTCGGACGCGCCCTTCGTCGTCATGCACTGGCGGGGCTTCCTGGGCGGCGGCAACGTCAGGGGCGTGTACGACGACGTCGTCGCCGAGGTCCTCGACGAACTGCACGCGCGCGTGGAGGCGGTCCTGGCCGGCGGCATCTCCCCCGACCGCGTCGTCGTCGACCCGGGTCTCGGCTTCTCCAAGGACTCCGAGCACGACCTGACCCTGCTCGCCCACCTCGACCGGCTGCACGCCCTGGGGCACCCGGTCCTCGTCGCCGCCTCCCGCAAGCGGTTCCTCGGCCGGGTCCTGGCGGGGCCCGAGGGAGCGCCCCCGCCGGCCCGTGAGCGCGACGCGGCGACGGCCGCCGTATCCGCGCTCGCGGCGCACGCCGGCGCGTGGGCGGTGCGCGTGCACGAGGTGCGCGCCACGGCGGACGCGGTACGCGTCGCGCGCGCGATAGAAGGCGCGCGCACCGAAGCGAACACGCCGGGCGCGCACGCCTTGCAGGCCTCACACGCTCCGCAGCACCTCCCCCACCGCGCAGAAGGAACCCGGTGAGCGCCCCCCACACCGACGTCGAGCAGGTCGAGGCCGCCAACACCGCCTTCTACGAGGCAGTCGAGCGGGCGGACTTCGAGGCGGTGTCCGGCCTCTGGCTCACCCCCGCCGACCTGGGCGTCGACGAGGAGTACCACGATCCGGCGGACACCGGCGTGGTGTCCTGCGTGCATCCGGGCTGGCCGGTGCTGACCGGCCGCGGGGAGGTCCTGCGGTCGTACGCGCTGATCATGGCGAACACCGACTACATCCAGTTCTTCCTGACCGACGTGCATGTCTCCGTCACCGGTGACACCGCCCTGGTGACCTGCACGGAGAACATCCTGAGCGGTGGCCCGGCCCCCACCGGCGGGCAGGAGCTCGGCCCGCTGGTCGGACAGCTGGTCGTCGCCACGAACGTGTTCCGGCGTACCCCGGACGGCTGGAAGCTCTGGTCCCACCACGCCTCGCCGGTGCTGTCCGAGACCGGTGAGGACGAGGACGAGGACACGCCCTCCTGAGCGGCCCGCCCGGTCCATGCGGTCCGAGTGGCCCAAGAGTGGCTGGAATCACGAACTCGCCGGTAGGTGCGGCCACCGGCCCGTGAGCCGCCGGGTTCTCCCGGGGAAACACACGATGAACCCTGGCGACCCCGGCGCGGGCCGCCGCCCCGTGCCCCGGCACTGTCAGTGCCCGCAGGTAGATTCGTCTGAGGCCGGTCGATCGCCCGCACGCGAAGCGACCTCGCCGATACCGACGATTGCAGGAGTGATTCGCGTGGATCGTGTCGCGCTGCGCGGCCTGAAGGCCCGCGGGCACCACGGTGTCTTCCCCAAGGAGCGCGAGGAGGGCCAGACCTTTCTCGTGGACCTCGTCCTTGGCCTGGACACCCGGCCGGCGGCGGCCGACGACGACCTGACGAAGACCGTGCACTACGGCGTGGTGGCCGAGGAGGTCGTCGCCGTGGTCGAGGGCGAGCCGGTGAACCTGATCGAGACGCTCGCCGAGCGGATCGCCCAGGTCTGCCTCAAGCACGAGGGGGTAAGAGAGGTCGAGGTCCAGGTACACAAGCCGGACGCGCCCATCACCGTCCCCTTCGACGACGTCACCGTCACCATCACCCGGAGCCGAGTATGACCGCATCCTCTTTGCGGGGTCCCAGCGACCCGACCGTCCAGCCGGTGCCCGCCTCCGTCGTCGAGCAGGTCGACGCCGCCGACACCACCCTCTCCAACCCCAGACGGGCCGTGGTCGCCCTCGGCTCCAATCTCGGCAACCGCCTGGAGACGCTGCAGGGCGCCGTCGACGCCCTGGAGGACACCCCGGGCGTCCGTATCAAGGCCGTGTCGCCGGTGTACGAGACGGAGCCGTGGGGCGTCGACCCCGGCAGCCAGCCGACGTACTACAACGCGATCGTGGTGCTCAAGACCACCCTGCCGCCGTCCTCGCTGCTGGAGCGGGCGCACGCGGTGGAGGAGGCGTTCAACCGGGTGCGGGACGAGCACTGGGGCCCGCGCACCCTGGACGTCGACATCGTCGCGTACGCGGACGTCGTCTCCGACGATCCGCAGCTCACCCTTCCGCACCCGCGCGCCCACGAGCGTGCCTTCGTGCTGGCCCCGTGGTACGACATCGACCCCGAGGCCCGGGTGCCCGGCCGCGGCGCGGTCGCCGACCTGCTGGCGGCCGTGACCCGGCACGGCGTGGAAGCACGTGCGGACCTGGAACTCCGACTGCCCGAGTAGTCGTTAAGGTCGACACGACCACATCGCTGCGGGGGAGCTGAAGGAAGACAGTGAAAGAGCTGCGGATCAGGGTGCTGGCCGGCGTGTTCGTCGTGGCCGGGGTGCTGTCCTGGGCGGGGGCCCGCCTGTGGAACTCGGTGGGGACACTGCCCAGCGTGCCGGTGGCCGCTCCGATCGTCCTCGCCCTGATCGCCGTGGTGCTGCTCGCCACGGCGCTCTCGCTGCGCGGCCGCCTCCGCGCCCAGCGCGAGCGGCGCCCGGGAGCCAAGGGCGTCGACCCCCTGATGGCCGCGCGCGCGGTCGTCTTCGGCCAGGCCAGCGCCCTGGTCGCGGCCCTGGTCGCCGGCATGTACGGCGGTACGGGCCTCTTCCTGCTGGAACTCCTCGACCTCCCCGCGCGCCGCGACCAGGCTCTCTACGCGGCCTTCTCGGTGGTCGCCGGCATCGGTGTCATAGCGGCGGCGGTGTTCCTGGAGCGGGTGTGCAAGCTCCCCGAGGACGACGACAACCAGCACGGCGGAGCCGAGCCGGTCGCCTGAAGCCCCGCCCGCGGAGGTCAGCGCGCCAGTATCAGGCTCATCGCCTCGGCGCGCGTCGTGGCGTCGCGGAGCTGGCCGCGGACCGCCGACGTGGTCGTCTTGGCGCCCGGCTTGCGGATCCCGCGGACCGACATGCACATGTGCTCCGCCTCGACCACGACGATCACCCCCCGGGCCTCCAGGATCCTCATCAGGGAGTCGGCGACCTGCGTGGTGAGCCGCTCCTGCACCTGGAGACGGCGGGCGAACACCTCGACCAGGCGCGCCAGCTTCGACAGGCCCGTGATCTTGCCGGTCTCCGCCGGGATGTAGCCGACGTGGGCGACCCCGTGGAACGGCAGCATGTGGTGCTCGCACAGACTGACGATCTCGATGTCCTTCACCAGGACCATCTCGTCGTGCCCCAGATCGAAGGTGGTCGTCAGGACCTCTTCGGGCTGCTGGTGGTTGCCGGCCAGCAACTCGCGGTACGCCCGCGCCACCCGCGCCGGAGTCTCCCGGAGCCCTTCGCGGTCGGGATCCTCGCCGACCGCGATCAGGAGTTCGCGTACGGCGTTCTCGGCACGCTTCTCGTCGAATTCGCCGATGGTGCCCTCGCCGTCCAGCGTCACGGGGTCGGTCATCTGGGGTGCCTCGTTCCTTAGGGGGGCGCCTGTGGGTCACGCGCCTCATATGCGGGCCATGCGGGCATACCGAAAGCCGCGCCCCCCAGGCTAGATCCTGGGGGGCGCGGCATCCATTCCGAGCCGGGTGAGACCGGTGTGACTCAGCTCTCGGGACGGTCCTCCGGGGCCTTCTCGACCGCCGGGGCGGGCTCGGCCGCCGTGGACTTGGCCGTGCTGATCGCCGGCGTCGCGCCGTTCGCCCCGTTGGTCAGTGCGAGCTCCTTCGGGGAGAGCACCGGCGGGCGGGTGGACGGCGTACGGCGGGAGGAGCCGGTCCACGCGGGCCGCGCGGGCCGCTTGTGGATCGCGGCGAAGATCTCGGCGATCTCCTCCTTGCCCAGCGTCTCCTTCTCCAGGAGCTGGAGCACCAGGTTGTCGAGGACGTCACGGTTCTCGACCAGGATCTCCCAGGCCTCGTTGTGCGCGTTCTCGATGAGCTTCTTGACTTCCTCGTCCACCAGGGCGGCGACCTCTTCCGAGTAGTCGCGCTGGTGGGACATCTCACGGCCGAGGAAGGGCTCGGTGTTGTCGCCGCCGAACTTGATCGCGCCGAGACGCTCGGTCATGCCGTACTGCGTGACCATCGCGCGGGCGGTGGTCGTCGCCTTCTCGATGTCGTTGGCGGCGCCGGTGGTCGGGTCGTGGAAGACCAGCTCCTCGGCCGCGCGGCCGCCCAGCATGTAGGCGAGCTGGTCGAGCATCTCGTTGCGCGTGGTCGAGTACTTGTCCTCGTCGGGCAGGACCATCGTGTAACCGAGGGCCCGGCCACGGGACAAGATCGTGATCTTGTGGACCGGGTCGGAGTTCGGGGAAGCCGCCGCGACCAGGGCGTGACCGCCCTCGTGGTACGCGGTGATCTTCTTCTCCTTGTCCGACATGATCCGGGTCCGCTTCTGCGGACCCGCGACCACACGGTCGATCGCCTCGTCGAGCATCTGGTTGTCGATGAGCTTGCGGTCGCTGCGGGCCGTGAGCAGCGCCGCCTCGTTCAGCACGTTCGACAGGTCCGCACCGGTGAAGCCCGGGGTACGGCGGGCGACCGCCGCGAGGTCGACGTCGGGCGCGACCGGCTTGCCCTTCTGGTGGACCTTGAGGATCTCCAGACGGCCCTGCAGGTCCGGCGGGTCGACCGCGATCTGACGGTCGAAACGGCCGGGGCGCAGCAGCGCAGGGTCGAGGATGTCGGGCCGGTTCGTCGCGGCGATGAGGATCACACCGCCCTTGACGTCGAAGCCGTCCATCTCGACGAGCAGCTGGTTCAGGGTCTGCTCGCGCTCGTCGTGACCGCCGCCGAGGCCGGCGCCACGGTGCCGGCCGACCGCGTCGATCTCGTCGACGAAGACGATCGCCGGGGCGTTCGCCTTGGCCTGTTCGAAGAGGTCGCGGACCCGGGAGGCACCGACACCGACGAACATCTCGACGAAGTCGGAACCGGAGATCGAGTAGAAGGGCACCCCGGCCTCGCCGGCGACGGCACGCGCGAGCAGCGTCTTGCCGGTGCCGGGACGGCCGTAGAGGAGCACGCCCTTGGGGATCTTGGCGCCGACCGCCTGGAACTTGGCCGGCTCCTGGAGGAACTCCTTGATCTCGTGGAGCTCCTCGACGGCCTCGTCACAGCCCGCGACGTCCGAGAACGTCGTCTTCGGGGTGTCCTTGGTGATGAGCTTCGCCTTGGACTTGCCGAAGTTCATGACCCGGGAGCCGCCGCCCTGCATCTGATTCATCAGGAACAGGAAGACGACCACGATGAGGACGAAGGGGAGCAGGGAGAGCAGCACACCGACGAAGGCGTTCTGCTTGGTCGGCGAGACGGTGTAACCGTCGGGGATCTGCTTGTCCTGGTACTTGGTCTGCAGCGTGTTGGCGATGGTCACGCCCTGGTCGCCGATGTAGCTCGCCTGGATCTTCGAGCTGCCGTCGACCTTCTGACCGTCCTTGAGCGTGACCTTGATGGTCTGCTCGTCACCGGTGGTCAGCTTCGCCGATTCCACCTTGTTGTCGTTGATCGCCGCCACGACCTGGCCGGTGTCCACCGTCTTGTAGCCGCCGGACGAGCCGACGACCTGCATCAACACGACCACGGCAAGGACGGCCAGCACGATCCACATGACCGGCCCACGGAAGTATCGCTTCACGTCCATCCATACGGAGCGGTGTCGCCCCGTCCCTCCTGCCATAGTGAGTTTGATAAGACAGTTCTTCTGACGGTACCCCAGCATTGTCGCCCGAAGCCGCACGAAGCTGCGCGGACGACTGGTGAAACCCGTCTCTGCATGCTCCAACGGCGCGAAACCCGCTGGGGTTCCCGTTCGTCCTACGCAAGTGGACCCTCCGGCGTATCAGCCGGGGTTCAGCCGCCGTAGACGTGGGGCGCGAGCGTACCGACGAACGGGAGATTGCGGTACTTCTCGGCGTAGTCGAGGCCGTAGCCGACGACGAACTCGTTGGGGATGTCGAACCCGACCCACTCGACGTCGATGGCGACCTTGGCCGCGTCCGGCTTGCGCAGCAGGGTGCAGATCTTCAGGGTCTCGGGCTCGCGGGAGCCGAGGTTGTTGATCAGCCAGGACAGGGTCAGTCCGGAGTCGATGATGTCCTCGACGATCAGGACGTGCTTGCCCTTGATGTCGGTGTCGAGGTCCTTGAGGATCCGCACCACACCGGAGGACTGGGTGCCCGCGCCGTAGGAGGACACGGCCATCCAGTCCATGGTGACGGGGGTGGACAGCGCCCGGGCGAGATCAGCCATGACCATCACGGCGCCCTTGAGGACGCCGACGATGAGCAGGTCCTTGCCCGCGTACTCCGCGTCGATCTTCGCGGCCAGCTCGACCAGCTTCGCGTCGATCTCTTCCTTGGTGATGAGTACCCGCTGGAGATCGGCACCCATGTCTTTCGCGTCCACCCGCATCACTTTCGGTCGTCCCACCGGCGGAGCCCGGACCCCGGAGGGTGCGGATTCAGCCTTGCCGGATAACCAGTCTGCCACCCTGCCGCTGGGCGACGACCTTGCCAGGGAGATTGATCACTCCCTGACCGCGCCAGCCGGTGATCAGCCGGTCGACTTCCTCGATGTGCCGGGCGAAGAGCGAACCGGCCGGTGCGCCCGCCTCGATGGCCGCCCGGCGCAGGATCCGGCGGCGGACGGCGGGTGGCAGGGCGTACAGCTTCGCGCACTCCAGCAGACCCGCGGCGTCCCGTACGGAGGCCTCGGCCTGTCTGGCCCAGGTGTCGAGGGCGTCGGCGTCGTCGCGGGAGAGCTGGGCGGTGCGGGCGAGAGCCTCGACGACACCTTTGCCCAGGGCCTTCTCCAGGGCGGGCAGGCCCTCGTGGCGGAGCCGGGAGCGGGTGTAGGCCGGGTCCGCGTTGTGCGGGTCGTCCCAGACCTGCAGGGACTGCGCCATGCAGGCCTTGCGGGCGGTCTGCCGGTCGAGCTGGAGGAACGGGCGTCGGTAACGGCCGCCGGCCCCCGAGACCGCGGCCATTCCGGACAGGGAGCGGATGCCCGAGCCGCGGGCGAGGCCCAGCAGGACGGTTTCGGCTTGGTCGTCCCTGGTGTGGCCGAGCAGGACCGCGGTGGCGCCGTGCCGCTCGGCGGCGGCGTCCAGGGCGGCGTACCGGGCGTCCCGGGCGGCGGCCTCGGGGCCGCCCTCGCGGCCGACGGTCACGGGGATCGACTCGACCGGGTCCAGGCCGAGTTCGCGCAGCCGGACGACGACTTCCTCGGCCCGCAGGTCGGAGCCGGGCTGGAGGCCGTGGTCGACGGTGACGCCGCCCGCGCGCACGCCGAGTTTGGGTGCCTCGAAGGCGAGGGCGGAGGCGAGCGCCATCGAGTCGGCACCGCCGGAGCACGCCACGAGGACGAGCGGGGAGGGGGGCCGCTCGTTCGGTGACTGTTCCGGGATGTCTCCGACGGGGCGCGTGAGGCGCGCGACAATGCGCCCACCGGCGTGTTCACCGGTGGTACGGCTGTGGCAACTGCTGTCGGTGAGGATGTCGTGGAGGACGCGGCGGACCGCCAGGCGTATCGCCGCGACCGCAGGATGGGGACCCATGTCCGGTTCCCTTCATGAAGTTTTCGGGGGGTTGAACCCGAGATCGGTCACTCAGAGTGTGTCGATGGTGACAGAAACGGGCCGTTCCCCGAGCATCGCACGCCTACCCATCGCTCACGGTCCCTCGGACGGGTGATTGGAGGGGCGTTCGCCTGCCGCGGGCAGGACCCGATTCACCACGCCCTCGCGCGTTCACGACTCGGCCTTGCGATGCACCCGTGCGACCCAGTCCGCCGGTTTGGCGATCTCGGCCTTCGTCGGCAGGGTGTTCGGGGAGGTCCACACCCGGTTGAAGCCGTCCATGCCGACCTGTTCGACGACAGCCCGCACGAACCGCTCGCCGTCCCGGTACTGCCGCAGCTTGGCGTCCAGGCCGAGCAGTTTGCGCAGGGTCATGTCCAGCCGGGAGGCGCCCTTGGCCCGTCGCTGCTGGAACTTCTCGCGGATCTCGGCGACGGTCGGCACGACCGCGGGCCCGACCCCGTCCATGACGAAGTCGGCGTGGCCCTCCAGCAGGGACATGACGGCGGTGAGCCGGCCGAGGATCTCGCGCTGGGCCGGGGTCTGCACCAGTTCGACGAACGACCGTCCGCCGTCGTCCTCCTCGGTCTCGGGGCGACCGCCGGCGAGCGACTGGGCGGCGTCCCGGACGCGTTCGAGGACGGTCATCGGGTCGACGTCGGTCTCCGAGAGGAACGCCTGGATCTCGCCCTCCAGATGGGCGCGCAGCCAGGGCACCGCCGAGAACTGGGTGCGGTGCGTCTCCTCGTGCAGGCACACCCACAGGCGGAAGTCATGGGGCTGTACGTCGAGTTCACGCTCGACGTGCACGATGTTCGGGGCGACGAGCAGCAGCCGTCCGCCGCCGTGCTCGTCCGCGGGAAGGTCGCGGGAGGCGGGGGCGAAGGTCTCGTACTGGCCGAGCACCCGCGACGACAGGAACGACAGCAGCATGCCGAGTTCCACGCCGGTGACCTTGCCGCCGACCGCACCGAGGACCGCGCCGCCGGGACTTGCGGCCCGTCGCTCCTGCATCTTGTCCAGCAGCGGCTTGAGGAGCTCGCGGAACCCGGCGACGTTGGCCTTCACCCAGCCAGGGCGGTCCACCACCAGGACGGGGGTGTCGTGGATGTCGTCGCTCCCCATACGAGTGAAGCCCCGGACATGTTCCTCCGAGGCCTTCGCGTGCCGCCGCAGCTCCGCGACGATGACCCGGGCCTCGTCGCGGCTCACCTCGGGTCCCGGCCGCACGAGCCGGGTCGCGGTCGCCACCGCGAGATTCCAGTCGACCATCCCAGAAGAAGCAGCGCCACCGATGCTCGTCATGCGTCAACCGTACGTTAGCGCTCCCCCTTGGGGCAGGCCGTGGAGGTTGGTGAGGTTGGCGTGACTTGTGCGGTGGGGCGGGATTCGGGGCTTGCGCGGACGTGGTTCACAGCCCCGCCAGCGCCGTCGCCGTCCGGTCCAGCGCCTCCTGGGCCTCCTGCGGACTCGTGGTGTCCGCCGCGAGGAAGGCGAACGCCAGCAGACGGCCGTCCTTGTCCACGACGGTGCCCGCGAGGGTGTTGACCCCGGTCAGGGTGCCGGTCTTCGCGCGTACGACGCCTGCCGCGCCGTCCGTGTACCGGGTGCTCAGGGTGCCCGTGAAACCCGCCACGGGCAGTCCGGTGAGGACCGGACGCAGACCCGGCCGGTCCGCGTCGGCGGCCTTGACGAGCAGGGCGGTGAGCAGGTTCGCCGTCAGCCGGTCGTCTCGGTTCAGGCCGCTGCCGTCGTGGAAGCCGGCGCCGGTCATCGGCAGGCCCAGTGCGGCCAGTTGGGCGCGGATCGCGTCCGCTCCCCCGGCGAAGCTGGCCGGCCCGCCGCTCGCCAGCGCCGTCTGGCGGGCCAGTGCTTCGGCGATGTCGTTGTCGCTGTTGGTCAGCATGCGCTCGACGATCGCGGACAGCGGGGGCGAGGAGACGGTGGCGAGGGTCTCGGCCCGGCTGCCCGCCTTGGAGGTGCCGTGCGAGGAGGTCTTGATGCCGGCCTCCGTCAGGAAGCCGGCGAACTTCTGCGCGGCGTCGGCCGCGGGGTCGCCCACCCGGGTCACCGGGCCCTCGGCGGAGCCGTCGGTCCGGGCCTCGTCGGCCATCAGGGGGCTCACGCGCGCGAGGTTGTCGTTGACACCGATGGGGTGCAGGTCGGGGCCGCTGTACAGGGTCGTGTCGTACGAGAGCGTGATCTGCTTGATGCCCCGCTCGGTCAGCGATTTCGCCGTCTCGGTGGCGAGCACGCGCAGGCTGGCCCAGCCGTCCGCCTTCCTGCGGGCGGTCAGGGTCGGGTCGCCGCCCCCGACCAGGACGACCTCCCGGGTGCCGGGTTCGAGGGCCACGCGCGTGGTGATGCGATGGTCGGGGCCGAGGGCGGACAGAGCCGCGACGGCGGTGGCGATCTTGGTGGTGGAGGCGGGGGTGAGGGCCGTGTCGGCGCCGGTGCCGTAAAGACGTCTGCCGGTGGCCACGTCGACGACCACGGCGGTGTGGGTGCCGCCGAGCGCGGAGTCGTCCAGGAGGGGGCCCAGGAGGTCCGTGACGGCCGTTCCGGTGATCCCGGCGGGCTCTCCGCTCGGCGCCGACTTCACGGTGTTGGTGGCGGCGCCCAGGCCCGTCAGGACGGATCCGGCGCTGGGTGCGGGGCTGGGCTCCCCCTTGGCGGTGTCGGAGCCGTGATCTGCGCCACCCGCCCGTTCCGGGGCGGCGGCCCGGTCCCGCTCGGCCGTACGCTGACCGTTGGCGTCCCAGGGGCCCGCCGCGGTCACCGCGCCGGCGGCCAGCGCGAGCCCGGCCGTGGCGGCGCCCGCGGTGTACTGCCAGGTCCTGAGACTCGAGGGACGAGGGGGGCGGGCCGGACCGGCCGGCCGGGTTCCGCTCGCACGCGTGATGCGCGCAAGCCGCGGCCCGACTGCTCGCGCCAACCGCTTGACCTGCGGTTTCGTGGCAGCCACCACGCGTGCCAGACCCGGTTGCACGGCGCCCGCGATCTTCCGCACACGCGGTTTCGCGGACTGCCAAGGCCTCAGCTCTGGCACGACCACCAGCCCCTTTCGCGATCACACACCAGCGTGAGGGACACTTAACCACCAGAACTATGTGTTGATCATGGAGGAGCCACCGGTGGAGTTCGACGTCACGATCGAGATCCCGAAGGGTTCGCGGAACAAGTACGAGGTGGACCACGAGACCGGTCGGATCCGCCTGGACCGTCGCCTCTTCACCTCGACCGCCTACCCGACCGACTACGGATTCGTCGAGAACACCCTCGGCGAGGACGGCGACCCGCTGGACGCGCTGGTCATTCTTGACGAGCCGACGTTCCCGGGCTGCCTCATCAAGTGCCGCGCCATCGGCATGTTCCGGATGACCGACGAGGCCGGCGGCGACGACAAGCTGCTGTGCGTCCCGGCCACCGACCCGCGCGTGGAGCACCTGCGGGACATCCACCACGTGTCGGAGTTCGACCGCCTGGAGATCCAGCACTTCTTCGAGGTCTACAAGGACCTGGAGCCCGGCAAGTCCGTCGAGGGCGCCAACTGGGTGGGCCGGGTCGACGCCGAGGTGGAGATCGAGCGGTCGTACAAGCGCTTCAAGGAGCAGGGCGGTCACTGAGCCAGTCCGCACACGGAAAACGGGCCGCACGCACGCGTGGGGCCCGTTTTTCGTATCCGCTCGCCTGCCCGCCGCGTGCCCCGCGGCATGTCCGCCGGCCCGGTGGGCAGGTTTTTGTGGCCGCTGCGTGGTCACGCGCATACTGAGGCGTACGTGAAGTTGTCGTTCAGGGAGCGTTACGACGGTGACGGAGGAGGAGGACCGCAAGCCCCGGCCGGACGAGGCGCGGTACGACCCGGAGATCACGTCCGAGTTCGCCCTTCCGGCGGGCATCGCGGTCCCCGAGGCCGGTGTCGAGCCCGAGACCACGTCCGAGTTCGCGGTGCCGAAGGGGCTGGCGACGCCGCAGCCGGCGGCCGGCGAGCCGGAGGGCTCGGCGTTCAGCATGCCGAGCGCCTACAGCGCCCACGACGTCACCGCCTTCACGCCCGCCTCCGGGTTCCCGACGGTCAGTCTCGTCAAGGACGCGCCCTGGCAGGACCGGATGCGCACGATGCTGCGCATGCCGGTGGCCGAGCGGCCGGCCCCGGAGCCTGTGCAGAAGACCGAGGAGGACGGGCCCGCCGTTCCGCGCGTGCTCGACCTGACGCTGCGTATCGGGGAGTTGCTGCTGGCGGGCGGTGAGGGCGCGGAGGACGTGGAGGCCGCGATGTTCGCGGTCTGCCGGTCGTACGGACTCGACCGCTGCGAGCCCGGCGTCACCTTCACGCTGCTGGCGATCTCCTATCAGCCCTCGCTTGTCGACGACCCCGTGACGGCGTCCCGGACGGTGCGGCGGCGCGGGACCGACTACACGCGTCTGTCCGCCGTCTTCCGGCTCGTGGACGACCTCACCGACCCCGAGACCCATGTCTCCCTGGAGGAGGCCTACCGGCGGCTCGCGGAGATCCGCCGCAACCGGCACCCCTACCCCGGCTGGGCCCTCACCGGCGCGAGCGGGCTGCTCGCCGGGGCCGCCTCGGTACTCGTCGGCGGTGACGTCCTGGTCTTCGTGGCGGCGGCGATCGGCGCGATGCTCGGCGACCGGCTGGCGTGGCTGTGCGCGGGGCGGGGGCTGCCGGAGTTCTACCAGTTCATGATCGCGGCGATGCCGCCGGCCGCGATCGGGGTCGCCTTCGCGCTCGCCCACGTCGACGTCGCGGCGTCCGCCGTCGTCACCGGTGGACTCTTCGCACTGCTGCCCGGGCGGGCCCTGGTCGCGGGCGTCCAGGACGGGCTCACCGGCTTCTACATCACCGCCTCCGCGCGGCTGCTCGAGGTCATGTACTTCTTCGTCGGCATCGTCATCGGGGTGCTGACGATCCTGTACTTCGGCGTGAAGCTGGGCGGCCGGCTCAATCCCGACGCGACGCTGCCCGGCTCCGAGCGGCCGCTGCTGCAGATCGCCGCGTCGATGGTGCTGTCGCTGACCTTCGCCGTGCTGCTCCAGCAGGAACGATCCACCGTGCTGGCCGTGACCCTCAACGGCGGTGTGGCCTGGTGCGTCTACGGCGCGATGCACTACGCCGGGGGGATCTCACCGGTCGCCTCCACGGCCGCGGCCGCCGGGCTGGTGGGACTGTTCGGACAGTTGCTGTCGCGGTACCGGTTCGCTTCCGCGCTGCCCTACACGACCGCGGCGATCGGGCCCCTGCTGCCGGGGTCGGCGACCTACTTCGGGCTGCTGTCGATGGCCCAGAACGAGGTCGACAAGGGGCTGGTGTCGCTGGCCAAGGCGGCGTCGCTCGCCATGGCCATCGCCATCGGGGTCAACCTGGGGTCGGAGATCTCACGGTTGGGGCTGCGGGTGGGCTCCGCCCGGAAGCGGCGGGCGGCGAAGCGGACGCGGGGGTTCTGAGCGGCCGTTCACGAGGGGGCTCGGGCAGAGACGGCCACTGCGGCTCCGTCGTGACTCGTCGCGCAGTTCCCCGCGCCCCCAAAAGCAGCCGGTGCTGCGCTCACGGTGCTCGGTAGTGGTCCTCGGCGTACGGGTTGTACTGCTGGTCGTAACCGTTCTGGTCGTAACCGTTCTGGTCGTAACCGTTCTGGTCGTAGTACGGGTGCTGCTGGCCGTACTGCTGCTGAGGCTGCGGCTGCTGGCCGTACTGCTGCTGGGGCTGCTGCGGGGTGTACGCCGGCTCGATCCTGCGGAGCTGGGTCGTCGCGTCGTCCATCATCGGCGGGGCGGGGTGCTGCTGGAGCGGCTGCGGCGCCGGCGTCGCCTTCTTGCCTTTCGAGCGGGCCCGCAGGAACTCGATGGCGATCGGGATCACCGAGACGAGGACGATCAGGATCAGCATCGCCTCGATGTTGTTCTTGACGACGTCGATCCCGCCCAGCCAGGAGCCGAGCAGGGTGACACCGGCTCCCCACAGGACACCGCCGATGACGTTGAACACCAGGAACGAGCGGTAGGCCATCCCGCTGACGCCGGCGATGATCGGCGTGAACGTGCGGATCACCGGGACGAAGCGGGCCAGGATCAGCGACTTCGGGCCGTGCTTCTCGAAGAACTCGTGCGCCTTCTCGACGTTCTCCCGCTTGAAGAGGCGGGAGTTCGGGCGGTTGAAGAGCGACGGGCCGACCTTCTTGCCGAACATGTAGCCCGCCTGGTCGCCGAGGATCGCGGCGACGCAGATCAGGGCGATCGCGCCCCACAGCGGGAAGTCCATCTGGTGGGAGGTGATCAGCAGACCGCAGGTGAACAGGAGCGAGTCACCGGGCAGGAAGAAGCCGATGAGCAGGCCGGACTCGGCGAAGACCACCAGGAGCAGGCCCCAGATGCCGAACGAGTCGAGAAGTTTGTTCGGGTCCAGCCAGCTCGGGCCGAGGGCCAGCGTCATCGCGGTTCCGGTCGTCACGGTTCCGGGCTCCTGTGGGGTGAAGGCACAGCGGGTTCCTTGTGCGGCCGCACAAAGCTATCAACGCAATGTGTCCGCCCCAGGTTCCACCGGTGGAACCTGGATGCACTGTGCCTCGCCTGGGGAACAGCTGTGGACATGGGTATCGAAGAATACGGCGGCGGTCAGGGGCCGGAGCCCGACGTGCTGGTGGTCACCACGAACGATCTGCCCGGATACCGGGTGCGGGAGGTCCTCGGCGAGGTCTTCGGGCTGACCGTGCGCTCCCGGCACCTGGGCAGCCAGATCGGCGCGGGTCTGAAGTCGATGATCGGCGGAGAGCTGAAGGGCCTGACGAAGACACTCGTCCAGACCCGCACCCAGGCGATGGAGCGGCTGGTGGAACAGGCACGCGCGCGTGGCGCCAACGCCGTGCTGGCCTTCCGGTTCGACGTGACCGAGGCTGCGGACGCGGGCACCGAGGTGTGCGCGTACGGCACGGCGGTCGTCGTCGACAGGCAGGACTAGGACCCGCCCCCCCGGCCACGGCCTGGACGGACACCGGGTCACGTCGTGCGGCGTGCCGCGTTCGCCTCGATCGCCGCCTTCAGGTGTTCGGCCAGGCCCGGGGCCATCGAGTCGTAGAACGCCTTGAAGCGCTCGTCGGACACGTACATGCCGGCGAGAGCGCGGTGCATCTCGTACGGGCAGTCGTAGAACCAGGACGAGATGTGCCGCCGGTGTTCCTCGGCCATGTCCATGGCCGGTGCGCCGGCCGGCGGCTCGGCCCCGTTCACCAGGGCGGCGTAACGCTCGCCCCATTCGTCGGCCTCTGCCTTCATGCGCTGCCAGTCGGCCTTCGTGTAGCGGGCGGCCCGGCGCTGCGACTCGGCGTAGGCCTCGGTGCCGCCCCAGCGCTGCTCGGCCTCCTCGGCGTACCGCTCCGGGTCCTTGTCGCCGAAGACCTCGAAGCGTTCCTCGGGGGTGAGGTTGATGCCCATCCTGCGTGCCTCCATGGCGTGTTCCACGGCCGCGGCCATCCTGCGCAGTTTCTCGATCCGGGCGGTCAGCAGGTCGTGCCGGCGGCGCAGGTGCGCGCGCTGGTCCGCGTCCGGATCGTCGAGCAGCGCCGCGACCTCGTCGAGCGGGAAGCCGAGCTCCCGGTAGAACAGGACCCGCTGCAGCCGGTCGAGGTCGGCCTCGCCGTAGCGCCGGTGCCCGGCGGGGCTCCGCTCGCCCGGGACCAGCAGGCCGATCTCGTCGTAGTGGTGCAGGGTGCGCACGGTGACGCCGGCGAACCGGGCGACCTGTCCGACGGAGTAGCTCACTTCCGCTCCTTTCCGTGCTCCACCTTGGGTCCTCACGTCACGTGAGGTGCAAGTCCGTTGCGTTCGGGGGCTCCGGGCCCCCGGGCCCGACTTCTTTCGGGATGTTGGGCCCGATGTGCCCGCTTATGGTGGGCCCGTGGCCCAGGACACCGCGCGGCAGGCGCTCCCCACCCCGCCCTCGGCCCCCGCGCGCGCCCTGCTGCCGCTGATCCTGCCCGCCCTGGTCGTCGGCGTCGGCAGCAGCCTGCTGTACCTGCTGGTGAGCTCGCTGGCGGAGCGGTTGCAGCACGTGCTCTGGAACAACCTGCCGGACGCGCTCGGCATCGGCCGGTACTCGGTGCTGTGGATGCTGGTGATGCTGACCGCGACCGGTGTCGCGGTCGGGCTGGTGGTGTGGAAGGCGCCCGGGCACGCGGGGCCCGATCCGGCCACCCTGGGCCTGGAGGCCGTGGCGCTGCCGCCCGCCGTCCTGCCGGGTCTGCTGCTGGCGACCGTGCTGATGCTGGCCGGCGGGCCGAGCCTCGGTCCCGAGAACCCGATCATCGCCGTGAACGTGGGGCTGGCGCTGTGGCTGGGGCGCCTGGCGATGCCCCGGATGCCGGGTTCGCTGTGGCCCGCGCTGGCCGACGCGGCGACACTCGGCGCGCTGTTCGGGACGCCGGTGGCGGCGGCCCTGGTGATCTCCGAGGCGCTGGCCGGGAAGCCGCTGAAGGGGGCGCTGTGGGACAACCTCTTCGGGCCACTGATGGCCGCGGGGGCCGGCGCGATGACGACCGCCCTGGTGGACCACCCGACCCTCGACCTCGGGCTGCCCGCCATCGGCCGGCTGCGCTGGCCCGACCTGCTCTCGGCCCTGGCGATCGCCCCCGTGGCGGCGCTGCTCGGCATGCTCGCCGTCCTCGCCTTCCCGTACGTCCACGGGGCCTTCCGGCGCCTGGGGCACCCCATGGTGGCCCTGCCGGCCGGCGGTGTGGTCCTGGGCCTGCTGGGCGCCCTGGGCGGCCATCTGACGCTCTTCAAGGGGCTGGACGAGGTCGCGGAACTGGCGAAGGACCCCGCGGGCTGGTCGGCCGGCCAGTACGCCGTGATGGCGGTCGTCAAGCTCGCCGCGTTCGTGGTCGCCGCCACCTGCGGCTTCCGCGGTGGCCGGATCTTTCCGTCGGTTTTCATCGGCGCCGCCCTCGGGCTGTGCGCCCACGCCCTGGTGCCCGCCGTCCACCCCTCGGTGGGCGTGGCGGCAGGCGTGCTGGGCATGCTGTTGGCGATCACCAGACAGGGCTGGGTGAGTCTGTTCACGGCCTCCGTGCTGGTGGCTTCGCCCTCGATCATCACCTTGTTGTGCATCGCCTCGCTGCCCGCCTGGCTGCTGGTGACCGGACGCCCGAGGATGCAGCTGGGGGCGGACGGCACGGCCCTGCGCTGAACCCTGTGAAATCGCTCTAGGAGGCACCTGTCATGCCGCTCCACAAAGGATCCGGGAAGCACCACGAGCGCCCCATGTCCGTCAACCCGTTCTTCGGGGAGGCGAACCCGGTAGCCGGTATGGACGAGGCCCCGCCCACGCACCGGCTCCCGCACGGCCCGCTGCCGCCCTCGACCGCCTACCAGCTGGTGCACGACGAGTTGATGCTGGACGGCAACGCCCGGCTGAATCTGGCCACTTTCGTCACCACCTGGATGGAGCCGCAGGCCGGTGTCCTGATGGCGGAGTGCGACGACAAGAACATGATCGACAAGGACGAGTACCCGCGCACCGCCGAGCTGGAGCGGCGCTGTGTGGCGATGCTCGCCGACCTGTGGAACGCGCCCGACCCGGCCGGCACCATCGGGTGTTCGACGACCGGCTCCAGCGAGGCCTGCATGCTGGCCGGAATGGCGATGAAACGCCGCTGGGCGAAGCGGAACACCGACCGCTATCCCGGAACCGCCCGGCCGAACCTGATCATGGGCATCAACGTCCAGGTCTGCTGGGAGAAGTTCTGCAACTTCTGGGAGGTGGAGCCGCGGTACGTCCCCATGGAGGGCGAGCGCTACCACCTGGACCCGCAGGCCGCCGCCGAGCTGTGCGACGAGAACACCATCGGGGTGGTCGGCATCCTCGGCTCCACCTTCGACGGGTCCTACGAGCCGATCGCCGACCTCTGCGCCGCCCTGGACGCCCTCCAGGAGCGCACCGGCGTCGACGTCCCGGTGCACGTCGACGCCGCGTCCGGCGGGATGATCGCGCCCTTCCTCGACGAGGACCTGGTGTGGGACTTCCGGCTGCCGCGGGTGGCGTCGATCAACACCTCGGGGCACAAGTACGGCCTGGTCTACCCGGGCGTCGGCTGGGCGCTGTGGCGCGACAAGGAGGCGCTGCCCGAGGAACTGGTCTTCCGGGTCAACTACCTGGGCGGCGACATGCCCACCTTCGCCCTCAACTTCTCCCGCCCCGGCGCCCAGGTGGTGGCCCAGTACTACACGTTCCTGCGGCTCGGCCGGGACGGCTACCGCGCGGTGCAGCAGGCCTCGCGGGAGGTGGCCACCGGGCTCGCCGCACGCATCGAGACACTCGGCGACTTCCGGCTGCTCACCCGGGGCGACGAACTCCCCGTCTTCGCCTTCACCACCGCCGGCCACGTGACGTCGTACGACGTCTTCGACGTCTCCCGGCGGCTGCGCGAGAGCGGCTGGCTGGTGCCGGCGTACACCTTCCCGGCGAACCGGGAGGACCTGTCCGTACTGCGGGTGGTGTGCCGCAACGGCTTCTCCAAGGACCTGGCCGAGCTGTTCCTGGAGGACCTGACCCGGCTGCTGCCCGAACTGCGCCGGCAGCCGCACCCGTTGATCCGGGACAAGGACGCGGCCACCAGCTTCCACCACTAGAAGCGGCCGGCAGGCCCCTTCCGGGGCCGCCGGACGTGTCCAGGGCCTGCGCTAGGAGGCCTGCTCCAGGGCCACCAGTTCGAACGCCGTCTTCCCGTCCAGGGACTCGCGGACGATGTCGGCGTGGCCCGCGTGCCGGGCGGTCTCGCGGATCAGGTGGAGACAGACCCAGCGCATGGAGACCCGGCCCTCCGGCGGGAACCAGGGCTGCGGCGGGAGCGGGAAGGTGTCGTCGAGGCTGGGAACGGAGCGGATGAACTTCTCCGTCTCGGCGGCGACCTGCTCCCAGTAGGCGAGTTGCGAGGCCACCGTCTCGTCGCCGACCAGCTGGAAGGTCTCGTGCCAGTTCGACTGGTCGCGCTCGACCGCCGGCGGCTCCTGCCTGGCACGGGCGATCCAGCTCTGCTCGACCTCCGCGCAGTGCTTGAGCAGGCCCGCCAGGGTCAGCTCGCTCGCGCTGGGCCTGCTCGCCGCCTGCTCGTCGGTGAGGCCGAGCAGGGCCCGGCGGACGCCGCCGCGCTGCTCCTCGATGAAGGAGAGCAGTGCTCCGCGCTCGTCGCCCTGTGCTTCCGCGGGAACGTGAGTGACCATGACCGGCCGCCTTTCCTGGGTGCTGTTGCCCTGACACCGACGAAGCTACGGGCCCTTTAGGACAGGTTGCGTCCTATAGGGCCCGGGGTGGCCGAGCCATTCGGGGGGCTAGAACGGGAAGCTGCTGCGGCCGTGCTGGACCGAGATCCACTTCAGGGTGGTGAAGGAGTCCACGGTGGTCTCGCCGTTCAGGCGGCCGAGGCCGGAGTGCTTCTCACCTCCGAAGGGGACGACCGGCTCGTCGTGCACCGTGCCGTCGTTGACGTGGAACATGCCGGTGTCGATCTGCTTGGCGAAGGACACGCCGCGCTCGACGTCACCGGTGTGGACGGCGCCGCTGAGGCCGTACGGGGTGTCGTTGACGATGCGTACGGCCTCCTCCTCGCCGTCGAACGGGATGAGGAAGGCGACCGGGCCGAAGACCTCCTGGCGGAGCAGGTCGGAGTCGGCCGGCACACCGGTGAGGACCGAGGGCTCGACCAGGTTGCCGGTGGCCGTGCCGTGCACCAGGGCCGTGGCACCCTCGGCGAGGGCCTGCTCGACCGTGGCCGAAACCGACTCCGCCTGCTGGGAGTTGATCAGCGGGCCGATGACGGTCCGGGGGTCCTGCGGGTCACCGGCCCTGAGCGTCCTGACCTTGGCGACGAACTTCTCGGTGAACTCCTCGGCGATCGAGCGGTCGACGAGGACGCGGTTGGCGGCCATGCAGACCTGGCCCTGATGGACGTACCGGCTGAAGACCGCCGCGTCGACCGCGTAGTCGATGTCGGCGTCGTCGAGGACCACGATCGCGCTGTTGCCGCCGAGTTCGAGCACCGAGCGCTTGAAGAGCGAGGCGCAGACGGTGGCCACGTGCCGGCCGACCTTGTCGGAGCCGGTGAAGGAGATGACCTTCGGGACCGGGTGCTCGATGAAGGCGTCGCCGATCTCCGCGATGTCGGTGACGACGACGTTGAGCAGGCCGCCGGGCAGACCGGCGTCCTCGAAGAGCTTGGCCACCAGGGTGCCGCCGACGATCGGGGTGTTCTGGTGCGGCTTGAGGACCACGGCGTTGCCGAGGGCGAGGGCCGGCGCGACCGACTTGACCGACAGCAGGAAGGGGAAGTTGAAGGGGCTGATCACACCGACGACACCGACCGGCACGCGGTAGACACGGTTCTCCTTGCCGTCCACCGGGGAGGGCAGGATCCGGCCTTCGGGGCGCAGCGACCACTGGATCGACTCGCGCAGGAACTCCTTGGCGAGGTGCAGCTCGAAGCCGGCCTTCAGATGGGTGCCGCCGAGCTCGGCGATGATCGCCTCGGTGATCTCCGCCTCGCGCTCCTCGATGAGGCGCAGGGCCTTCTCGAAGACGGCACGGCGGGCGTAGGGATTGGTGGCGGCCCACTGCTTCTGGGCGCGCGCGGCGGCCTGGTAGGCCTGATCTATCTCATCGACCGAGGCTATGGTGATCGACGCCAGCTTCTCGCCGTCGTACGGGTTGAAGTCGATGATGTCCCAGGAGCCGGTCCCCGGGCGCCATTCACCGTCGATGTACTGCTGGGCCAGGTCGGTGAAGTAGGACGACATGTGATCCCTCGATCCCCTGCTGCGTCGGCAGTCGATGCAGACACCCGATCCACATCCACATCACGGTCTGATCACGCGTCATCGTACTTGCGTGTCAGGGGAGTTGGGACACCAGTTCGGCGATCTCCGGCAGGTCGGAGGGTAATCCCCACGTTCGTCGACACGTCTACGACAGCTGGAGCAGTCCGCGCAGCAGGTCCCGGCTCTCGTCCGGTCCGGGGCTGTCCTGCTGGAGCTCCTTCAGCGCCAGCTCGTACTGGGCGACGTCCTCGCGCTTGTCGAGGTAGAGGGCGCTGGTGAGCTGCTCCAGGTAGACCACGTCGGAGAGGTCGGACTCCGGGAAGCTCAGGACCGTGAAGGAGCCGCCCTCCCCCGAGTGGCCGCCGAAGCTGAACGGCATGATCTGGAGCCGCACGTTCGACCGCTCGGAGATCTCGACGAGATGCTGGAGCTGGCCGCGCATGACCTCACGGCTGCCGTAGGGCCGACGCAGGGCGGCCTCGTCGAGAACGATGTGGAAGTCGGGGGCGTTTTCGGCCACCAGGTACTTCTGCCGCTCCATGCGCAGGGTGACCCGGCGCTCGACGTCGGCCTCGCTGGCACCTTTCATGCCGCGCCGCACCACGGCTCGCGCGTACTCCTCGGTCTGCAGCAGGCCGTGCACGAACTGCACCTCGTACGCGCGGATCAGATGGGCCGCGCCCTCCAGGCCGACATAGGTGGGGAACCAGCTCGGCAGGACGTCGGAGTAGCTGTGCCACCACCCCGCCACGTTGGCCTCCCGGGCGAGGGAGACGAGCTGTTCGCGCTCGGCCTCGTCGGTGATGCCGTACAGCGTCAGCAGGTCTTCCACGTCCCTCGTCTTGAAGCTCACCCGACCGAGCTCCATACGGCTGATCTTCGATTCGGAGGCCCGGATCGAGTACCCGGCGGCCTCGCGGGTGATGCCCCGGGCCTCACGCAGCCGCCTGAGTTGCGAGCCGAGCAGCATTCGCCGCACCACCGATCCGGGCTCTCCCGCGCTCACGTTCGCCAGCCTCCCCAACCGTCTTCAGGGCCCGCAGTCTGCCACTAAAACACTCCGAGCAGTACTCGCCCGGTTACGGAAACGGAAAGCGGCCAAAGTTTAAGCACAGGAAGTTGCAAGCAGGTAGTGAGCCAACAGCTGCAAGTTGGCGGAAAAAATGGCCAACAAGCGGTACGGGAGGGTCCAATTCGGTCGCGTGCACGTGCATCTGCCCTTGCATCTGCTGTGCGCATCCGAAACCATGGTCCCGCGCCACCGCTGCATCGCAACGACCGCGAATTCCCGGGAGTGCCTCGCATGGGGACGAATGGATCGACCATGCTCAAGCCATTACGGCAGGGCCTTCCGCCGCTTGATCCCGCGGCCGTGTCCGACGCCGCCTCCTGTGCCCTCCCGGCCCGCTACGAAGCGGTGCGCGAGGCCCGGCACTTCACCCGGAGAACCCTCGGCCAGTGGGACGTGGGCGAGCGCTTCGACGACATCTGTCTCGTCGTGTCGGAGCTGGTCACCAACGCCCTGCGGCACGCGGTGCCCGGTGAGCCCGAGCGCCCCGCCGCTCCGCCGGCTCCGGCCGTCCGGCTGCACCTGATGAGGTGGACCGAGCGGCTGGTGTGCGCGGTGCGCGACCCGAGCCACGACACCCCCGCACCCAGGGACTCCGAGGACTTCTCGGCGGAGTCGGGCCGCGGGCTGTTCCTGGTCGAATCCTTCAGCGACAGCTGGGGCTGGCATCCGCTGGCGGGCACCCTCAGCGGCAAGGTGGTCTGGGCGCTGTTCCGGCTCCAGTCCGCCGAATAGGGAAACCCGGCGCCTTCGGACGCCGGGTTTCTACGCGCGTTACCGTGCCCTCACCCGCGCTCCGCGGTCCATGTGCGAGGGCTCTCCGGGCGTGCCGGTCTCAGCTCACTATCAGGTGGTCGAACTCGCCGTCCTTGACACCGAGGAGCATCGCCTCGATCTCCGCGCGCGTGTAGACGAGCGCCGGACCGTCGGGGAAACGCGAGTTGCGTACCGCCACGTCACCGCCCGGCAACCGCGCGAACTCGACGCAGGAACCCTGCGAGTTGCTGTGCCTGCTCTTCTGCCAGGCCACTCCGTCCAGCTGCGTCGCAGCCATGCCGTTGTACACGTCAAACCCCCCGTACACGCTGTCAACGTCGAGGTCCACAGGTCGCTCCCCGGTGGTGCACTAACTGGCTGATGTGACCATTGATGCAGCGGTCAACTGAACCGGATCATAGCCCTGTTCACGTGCATATGCATGAGCAGATGCACGTGCACGGGGGGTGTTCCTGCGGTTACAGCTTTGACGACCGCTTTACCGAAGCTCTTCCAGCGTCTGCCCCGGAGCTCCCCAGGCATGCGAGCCCCGGCCCGTGCATGATCTTGCGCGCCATCCTCTGCGCCGGGCCGTCCGGATCGCACCCCGCGTGTACTAGGAAGAGACGCGTACCGAGGCCTTCCTGTTCCAGCGTCCACGTGATGGTCCGGTGAGCGATATTGACCGGAACAGCATCGGACCACCGGACGGACGGCATCCGCGCCGGGTCGCAGGGAGAACCCGCACGTCGACGACGACGACCGGGAAACGGGTCGTCCGCCCCGACGGGGGTTCGCCCGGGCCCGGCGAGCGTGCGCGCGTCCCGGAGCGAAAGGAGGGCGGGGTCATGGCGGGGGCGGCTCACAAGAGATGCCTACCTGGTGTCCACAGGTCCTCCGGGTGAGTCCTGGTAGCTTGCGGCTGTCGTCCGGACGGCCGGGCGGCCGACCCCCTAGAGGTTGGGAGCGTTGCGGTGACCACGGCTACGGCGAGTACGGCTACGACCCACACGGACACGACCGGGGCCGCGGCCGCGAGTTCGGCCTCCTCGGGGACGGCTTCGGGCGCGGGCGGCGTGCGGCCGGCCGCGCGACCGGCGGTGCGGATCGTGGCCGCCGCCGCGGCGGGGCTGGCGGGTGCGCTCACGCTGGCCGCGTGCAGCAGCGGCGGTTCCGGCGGTGACCCCTCGGCCACCTCGCCGGGCACGTCGTCGGCGGCCGCGACCGCCACCTCCGGGGCGGACAACACCACAGCCAGGTCCGACACGCTGCAGGGCAGCTGGATCACCACGAGCAGTGGCAGGATCGTCGCTCTTGTGATCACCGGCAAGCAGGCCGGGCTCTTCGAGACCGGCGGATCCGTGTGCAGCGGAACGGCCGGTGCGGAGGCCGGGATGCAGATGATCCACCTCACCTGCACGGGCGGCAGCAAGGACCGGGTCACCGGAATGGTCGACTCGGTCAGCAAGAACGGCATGAAGGTCACCTGGTCCGGAAAAACCGGCGAGGAGACGTACACCAAGGCGGAAGGCGGCAAGCTGCCGTCGGGACTGCCCACGGCAGGGCTGGGACAGTAGCCCTTATCGGGGTAATAGGGGCGCGTCCGGCGGCTGAGTCGTACTTTCACCGGTCCTCACCGGCCGACGGGAGCGCGCCGCGACACGTTCAAGAGCGGGGGCGGCCGCGCGGGACTCGGGCCGGGGCGTGATGATGCTGGGACACCGCCACGACCTCGATGGGGATCTGCTCATGCGCGTCATTCCGCTCACCGTCACGGCCCTCGCCGCCGCCCTCGCCCTGACCGCCTGCGACGACGGCGACGGCGGCACCAGCGGCAAGAACAGCTCGGCCTGCGAGGTGGGCAAGGTCTCGGTCCAGGTCGGCTCCGCGAGCGTCGCGCCGGCCGCGGGCGACACCGGCGAGGTGCCGGTGAGCATCACGAACCAGAGCGCGCCGTGCACGCTCGACGGCTTCGCCGGCGTCACGCTGAAGGCGGGCGGCACGTCGGCGACGGTGCCCGCCCTGTCGGGCGCCAAGTCCGAGAAGCTCAAGCTCGCCAAGGGCGACTCCGCGACGTTCTCGATCAGCTATGTGCGCGGCAAGGACGGCGACAGCACGGGCGTCGCGGCCACGTCGATGACGGTGTCCCTGCCGGGGGGCGACGCGACGGAGAGCTTCCCCTGGAAGTACGGGCCGGTGGCGGGCAACGGCTCCGCGGACAAGCCGAACGCGACGGTGGGCGCGTTCCAGCAGGCGGGGGACTGATTCCGGGCGGCCGGAGCGGCCCGCGCCCGGCCCTAGGGCAGTGGGGAGCGGGAGTGGACCTGGGCCCGGTCCGCCGCTCTCGTGCCCTCCGCCCAGCCCGCCTCGTCGCTCACCCCGCGCAGCCGGGTCGTGGTGGTCTCCGGGAACATCCGCTCCATGTGGTCGGTCACGGCCGTCTCCCTGCCGGCCAGGACCGGGAGCGGGTCCTGGGGCGCCTCGGTGCTGGTGACGGCCGTCCGCGCTGCGGCCGTCAGCCGGTCGCCGACGCGGTGGGCGTACGCCGCCAGGAAGGACTGGCGGAACGTCTTGGTCCGCTTACGGCCGCCCGCCCGCTGCGCCGCCTCCGCCTTCGTCATCGCGTGCGTGGCCTGCACCAGCAGGGAGGTGTAGAGCAGTTCGACCGCCTCCAGGTCCCCCTCGAAGCCGACGACCGTGGAGAACGCCAGCGGCTCGTTCCACACCGCACGGCAGTGGTTGGCCGAGGCGACCGCGTCGAGCAGCACCGCCTTGGCCTGCTCGTAGGGCGGCTCGACCCCGACCCGGCAGGCTCCGGGCGCGTCGGGCGCGGGCGCCCCCGCCGCGAGCAGTGCCTCGTCGACGCTGTGCCGGGCCATCAGCTCCTGCGCCTTGGCGCTGAGCGCCTCCGCCTCCTCGGGAAAACCGGTCGCCTCGGCCTTGGCGAGCAGCGCGCGGATCCGGGTGAGCATGCGCGACTCCGGCCGGTGCGCGTCCGCGCGGGGCCCGGACTCGTCGAGAGGCTCCAGGGAGGGCAGCCTCAGCAGGAGCCGGTACAGCTCCAGAACGGCGGTGGAGTGCGAGAAACGGTCCCCCACGCGTGCGTGGCCGTCCGGCAGCGCGTCCAGCTGCGCCTGCCACCGCGGGCCGCGCGGCCGGTCGTCCGGCCGCTGCTCCCGGATCAGGCCGACGGCGAGCCGGACGTGCGGGTCGTCCAGTTCGCGTCGCACCAGTCGTACGACGTCGGCGGGCTGCCAGCCGCGCCGCCAGGCTGCCGCGACGAACTCCCGGCCCCGGCGCGCGAGTTCCGTGTCCGCGCCGGAATCGGCCGCGAGGAGGGACGCGCCCGTGTCGAGGCCGGATTCGGTGCCGTCGTACAGGGCGGCCTGGAAGGCTCGGTCGACGGTGCTGGATTCACTGCTGGTCACACCTCGATCGTGCCACGCGCCACGGACGGTGCCCGGCGGTCGTCCACACCCTGTGGACAACCGCCCCGGCCCCGCCGCCTCGACGGCCCCGGAGAAGTGTCAACCGGCGGTTGACATCCCGTCACTGTCAACCTACGGTTGACACATGGCGACCAACCCGAACATCACGGCATCCGTACGCCTCGACGACCTCATCGCGGCGATCAAGACGGTTCACCCCGAACCCCTCGACCAGCTCCAGGACGCGGTGATCGCCGCCGATCACCTGGGCGACGTGGCCGACCACCTGATCGGCCACTTCGTCGACCAGGCCCGGCGCTCGGGCGCGTCCTGGACGGAGATCGGCAAGAGCATGGGCGTGACCCGGCAGGCGGCCCAGAAGCGCTTCGTGCCCAAGGAGTCGGCCGACCTCGACCCCAGCCAGGGCTTCGGCCGCTACACCCCGCGGGCGAAGAACGTGGTCATGGCGGCCCACAACGAGGCGCTCGCGGCACGCAACCCCGAGGGCAGGCCCGAGCACCTGGTCCTCGGCCTCCTGGCCGAGCCGGACGGCATCGGGGCGAAGGCGATCCTGGCGCAGGGCGTCCTGCTGGACACCGTGCGCCAGACGGCGACGGCCGCCCTCCCGCCCGCCGCCGAGAACGTCCCGGACCTCATCCCCTACGGCCCGGAGGCCAAGAAGGCCCTCGAACTCACCTTCCGCGAGGCCCTGCGCCTCGGCCACAACTACATCGGCACCGAGCACCTGCTGCTGGCCCTCCTGGAGCACGAGAACGGCGAGGGCGTCCTCAGCGAACTGGGCATCACCAAGCCCGCGACCGAGGAGTACATGCACAAGGTGCTGGGACTGCTGCTGGAACAGAAGAACGCGGCGGCGCAGGCCGCGGGCGCGGCAGCGGAGGCGGAGGCGGCGGGCGAGCCGCGGAAGGGAGCGGCGGGCTGAGACGTCCACCGCCCAGAGATCGAACCCCCAGGTCAGCGCCATTGTCAGTGCCGGGTGCCAGACTCGCGGCATGACCGACCGGTGGGCTCTCGCTCCGGCCGAGGACGGTGGCGTGGATGTCGCCCCCCTCGGCCCGGACGGGCTGCCCGCCGGGCCGGTGCGGCGGGAGTCCGATCTCGCCGCGGCGGTCGGGGGCCGTCCGGAGGTCACACGCTGGGTGTGGCGGTCGACCGCCGAGGTCTACCCGCGTCTGCTCGCCACGGGGGTGCGAGTAGAGCGGTGCTACGACATCGAGGACGCCGAGACGCTCCTGCTGGGCCACGAGGGACGGTCCGGTGAGCCGCACTCGGCCGCCGCCGCCCTGGCCCGCCTCCGCGGCGGCCCCGTACCGCCCGATCCGCCCCAGCGCTCGGCCGAACCGGGCGCGCAGTCCCCGCTGTTCGAGCCACAGGGCACCGCCCGCCTGACGCTCGACGAACTCCTCGCGGTCTACGCCGAGCAGCAGCGGCGGCACGACCTGACCGAACACCCGGAACGGATGCGGCTGCTGACGGCCGCGGAGTCGGCGGGCATGCTGATCGCCGCCGAGATGAACCGCGCGGGCCTGCCCTGGAGCGCCGGGGTCCACCGCGAGGTGCTGCGTGAACTGCTCGGCGAGCGGTACGCGGGCGGCGGCGAGCCCCGTCGGCTCGCCGAACTGGCGGACGAGGTGTCGGCCGCGTTCGGCAGACGCGTCCGCCCGGATCTGCCCGCCGACGTGATCAAGGCCTTCGCCCAGTCCGGGATCAAGGTGAAGTCCACCCGCCGCTGGGAGATCTCCGCCATCGACCACCCGGCGGTGGAACCTCTCCTCGCCTACAAGAAGCTGTACCGGATCTGGGTGGCGCACGGCTGGACCTGGCTCCAGGACTGGGTGCGCGAGGGCCGGTTCCGGCCCGAGTTCCAGGCGGGCGGCACGGTCACCGGGCGCTGGGTGACCAATGGCGGGGGCGCCCTGCAGATCCCCAAGGTGATCCGGCGGGCGGCGGTCGCCGACCCCGGCTGGCGGCTGGTCGTCGCCGACGCCGACCAGATGGAGCCCCGGGTGCTCGCGGCGATCTCCCGCGACCCGGGGCTCATGGAGGTCGCGGGACGGGAGACCGACCTCTACCAGGCCGTCTCCGACCGCGCCTTCTCCGGTGACCGCGGGCAGGCCAAGCTCGCCGTCCTGGGCGCGGTCTACGGCCAGACCTCCGGCGACGGCCTGAAGAACCTGGCCGCGCTCAGACGTCGTTTCCCCAGGGCGGTGGCGTACGTCGACGAGGCGGCACGGGCCGGCGAGGAGGGCCGGCTGGTGCGGACCTGGCTGGGCCGGACCTGTCCGCCGGCGGCCGGGGCGGGGGACGGCGCGGAGGAGGCGGGCATGCCCCAGCAGGAGGCGGAGGGGCAGACGGCCGAGGGCTGGGTGCCGGGATACGCATCCACCAACTCCCGCGCCAGGGGCCGCTTCGCGCGTAACTTCGTCGTCCAGGGCAGCGCCGCCGACTGGGCTCTGCTGATGCTCGCGGCGCTGCGCCGGACCTGTGCGGACATGGCGGCCGAGCTGGTCTTCTTCCAGCACGACGAGGTGATCGTGCACTGTCCCGAGGAGGAGACCGAGGTGGTCGTGGCGGCGATCCGGGAGGCGGCCGACCTGGCGGGACGGCTGACGTTCGGCAGGACACCGGTCCGCTTCCCGTTCACGACCGCGGTGGTGGAGTGCTATGCCGACGCGAAGTGATCAGTCGCCGGCCGACAGCAGCTCGCGCAGTTCCACGAGGACGTCGGGCGCGTCGGTGCCGTCCAGGGCGGCCAGGGCCGCGCGCCAGGCGTCGTGCGCCTCGCTCGTACGGCCCTGCTCGCGCAGGAGCAGACCGAGTTGGTGGCGGGCGAGACCACCGCTGTAGCGGTCGGCGCGGGCGTCGGCACGGTGCAGGAGTTCGGCGCACTCGCGCTGGGCACGGTCCGTGTCGCCGGTGCCGCGCAGGGCACGGACCAGGCCGAGCCGGGTCTGCGACTCGCCGTGCCAGTCACCGTGCTGACCGAGGACGCGCAGGCTGTCCTCGAAGTGCGTGGCGGCGGCCGCGGGTTCGCCGAGGGTGAGATGGGCGTAGCCGATGTTGCAGCGCGCCGAGTGCTGCACGATGACGGCGCCGATGGCGTCCCCGATCGCCAGTGAGCGCCGGTGCTGCTCGATGGCGGCGCGGGGGTCGGTGTGCTCGTAGAGGTTGCCGAGGTGGCTGTGGGTGACGGCCTCGCCGTAGGGGTCGTTGAGCTGCCGGGAGTACTCCAGGCTCTGCCGCAGCGCCTCGCCCGACTCCTCGTACCGTCCGAGCCCCTCCAGGAGCAGACCCCGGTTGTTCAGGCTGCGCCGGATCCAGGACACCACGCCCAGCCGCCGCCAGATGGCGAGGGCCTGGTCGGTCAGCGCGAGGGCCTCCCGCTGGCGGCCGGTCAGGAAGTGCAGCCCGGCCAGGTCGCCCAGGGCATAGGCCTCGGCGGGCTCGTCGCCCAGGCGGCGGGCGGCGGCCAGGGCGGCCGTGCCGAGCACCTCCATCTCGGCGACCCGGCCGCTGCGCAGGACATAGGGAAAGAGCAGCCGGACCAGCGTGGAGAGGTAGGCGCTGATGCGCGGATCGGCGGTCTCGGCGTACCGCTCCACCAGGGCGACGATGTTCTCCAGCTCCAGATCACCCCAGGCGAAGGCGGTCTCGGCACACTCGAAGGGGGCCAGGGCGGCGGTGTAGGGCCGGTGTTCGGCGGGCTGGGCGACGGTGGGCCGGCGGCGGTCGCTCTGTTCGAGGCCGGGTTCCAGGATGGCGACGAGGGACAGCTCCGCGACGGCGGCGAACCAGCGCAGGACGGTGAGTGCGGCCTCGGTGCGGTCGGTCCCCTCGGCCAGTTCCCGGGCGAAGTCCCGTACCAGGTCGTGCGGGGTGTAGCGGCCGTAGGCGGTCTCCTCCAGGAGGGCCACCTCGACCAGCCGGTCCAGGGCGGCCTCGGCGCGTGGCGCGTCGAGGCCGGTGAGGCGGGCGACCAGCAGGGCGCCGTAGGTGGGCAGGTCGAGGGCGCCGACGTGGCGCAGGGCGAGGGCGGCGTCGCGGTCGGGTGCGCGCGCGGAGGCGGCGAGGGCGTCATGGGCGACGGCGAGGGAGCGCCGGACGCTCAGGTCGTCGTACTCGAGGTGGTGCAGCCTGCCCTCGGTGGCGGCGAGCTGACCGGCCAGTACCTCGGGGGTGAGGGCGCGGCGCGCGGCCAGCCGGGCGGCGACCACCCGCAGGGCGAGCGGCAGCCGGCCGGTGAGGCCGACCAGCGGATGACCGGCGTCGATCTCCGCCCGCCCGCTGACCGTGCGCAACAGGGCCGCGCTGTCCTCGCCGGTCAGCGGCCCGAGCGGAAAGCCGCGAGCGCCGTCGAGCGCGG
This sequence comes from Streptomyces sp. NPDC059224, assembly GCF_042754285.1. Taxonomy (NCBI): domain Bacteria; kingdom Bacillati; phylum Actinomycetota; class Actinomycetes; order Kitasatosporales; family Streptomycetaceae; genus Streptomyces; species Streptomyces sp. NPDC059224. Next base: position 58,210 of record NZ_JBHZAN010000030.1, on the reverse strand, counting down.
TCAGCGGCGAACGGCTGGTGACGATCACCGCGCAACCGGGGCCGCCGGGGAGCAGTGGCCGCACCTGGGCGGCGTTCGCGGCGTCGTCGAACAACAGCAGGGTGCGGGTCGGCGCGAGCAGGGAACGCAGCAACGCGGCGGCCGCGTCCGGGTGATCGGGGATGTGCCGGGGGTCGGCGCCGAGGTCGCGCAGCAGCGCGGCGAGCGCCTGGGCGGGAGCCAGCGGCGGTACGCCCGGGGTGGCGCCGTGCAGGTTGACGTAGAGCTGACCGTCAGGGAAACGTTCCCGCAGATCATGGGCGACATGGAGCGCGAGGGCGCTCTTGCCGACACCGGCCATTCCGCTGACGACCGCGACGGCCGGGGCGGCCGCCGGGACGAGCGCACGGCGCAGTTCCTCACGGACGACGTCACGTCCGGTGAAGTACGCAGGGGCCGCGGGGAGTTGGGCCGGGCAGGGGGGCGCGGGCCCGACGCGCGCAGAACCGGGGCCGGCGGGCCGCTCCTCCTCGTCGTCCGGCGGGCACCCCGCCCCGGCATCGGCGTCGCCGCCGTCGTCCGCCGATCGCCGGTCACCCGACGCCTCGGTCACGGAGACACCCGAACCCGTCCGTCCGCCGCCCCCTGCCTGCGCACTTGGCGGACTCCCGTCGCTCGCACCCTGGTACGGCGCGCCCTCCCCCGCCCCGTCGCTCCCTCGCAGCACCCGCACATGGGCCTCGCGTACGGCCGTTCCCGGCTCGACGCCGAGTTCCTCGATCAGCCGGTTGCGGAGGTCGCGGTGGACGGCGAGGGCCTCGGCCTGACGGCCGGTGCGGTGCAGGGCGAGCATCAACTGACGGTGGTAGGCCTCACGGAGCGGGTACTCCGCGACCAGCGCCGTCAGCTCCGGGACGACACCGCCGAGCCGCGGGCCGCCGAGGGCGAGTTCCGCGTCGTAACGCCACTCCAGCAGGAGCAGCCGGGCCTCCTCCAGGCGCTGCACGAAGGCGTAGCCGCCGAAGCCGGCGGGGAGGCCGCAGAGCGGGCTGCCGCGCCAGAGCCCGAGCCCGTCGGCGCACACGCTCAGCACCGTCGCCCACTCCCGGCGCCCGTGTGCCGCGCGCGCCTGCGCCACCCGCGTGTCGAACACCTCGACGTCCAGCTCACCGCCGTCGACGCGCAGCAGGTAGCCGGGCGGTACCGCGCGCAGCCGCTCCGGGTCGTCGAGGAGCCGGCGCAGCCGGGTGACGTGGTTGTGCAGCGAGGCCTGTGCGGACACCGGGGGCGCCCCGCCCCACAGCGCGTCCTTGACCGAGCCGACGGAGACGATCCGCCCCGCCTCCAGGAGGAGCGTGGCGAGCAGCGCGCGCACCTTGGGGCTGCCGATCGGCCGCACCTCGCCGCCGGGCAGATACAGCACCGGAGCTCCCAGCAGTCCGAACCGCAGCTCGTACCGCCGCATCACCGCGCCCCTCGCCTTCCCTACGGTCGTGGCCGACCGCGCCGTACGGCGGGGATGCCCGCCGCTGCCTGGCGCCTGACCTGGCTTCTGGCGGAAAGCGATCCCGTCGTGGACGAGTTCCCGCCACCTTCTCCGTGCCGTCGGAGCCGGAATCCCGCAGGGTTTCCGGCTTGTGCCCGGAGGCGTACCACGGCTTCACGCCAACCGGTCGGCGACCTCCAGGAGAACCGCTGGCCATATGTTAGCGATCCGTTGGCGAGCCCTGATGTGATCTTTGTATCGGACCGGGCCCGACGGCGCGCGTGTACACCGCGCAACTCGGGGGAGTGTCGCCGCAGGCCTGGATCCGGGGACGCGAGAGGGTCCCGGTCGGCGGAGGTGAACGACCGGGCCCTCGTCGTGTTTCCGGTCTCCGGCGGAGCCACCGGACTCAGATGACGGGTGGGCGGCCGAGCCGGGTGAGCCGCCAGACCGTGCGCCAGCGCATCGGCCGCCGCTCGCCGGCAGGTTCACGCATCCCCTCCGCGAAGCCCGCGAACCAGGCCCGCAGCCCGCCCGGCGACCGGGTACGCAGGACGGTGATCAGCATCCACACGGCCAGATGCACCGGGATCAGCGGCAGGGGCAGCCGACGGCGGGTCAGCCAGACCCGGTTGCGGGCGGTCACCCGGAAGTAGACGGCATGCCGGGCCGGCGAGGTCCGGGGGTGCTGGAGGAGCAGCTCGGGCGCGTAGAGGATCTTCCAGCCGGCGTCGGCGGCCCGCCAGGCCAGGTCGGTCTCCTCGTGCGCGAAGAAGAACTCGGCGGGCCAGTCGCCGGTCTCCGTGAGCATGGCCATGCGCAGGGCGTGCCCGCCACCGAGGAAACCGGTGACGTACCCCCCGCGCATCGGGTCGGCGTTCCCGACGCGCGGCACGTGCCGCTGCTGGGTCGCGCCCTGCTCGTCCGCGATGCGGAAGCCGACGATGCCGAGGCGGGGGTCGGCGGCGAACAGATCCCGGACCTGCCGGAACACCTCGACGTCGACGAGCACCCCGTCGTCGTCCAGTTCGACGACGACGTCCACGTCACCGAACATCCGCAGCCGGGCGAGGGCGACGTTGCGGCCGCCGGGGCAGCCGAGGTTGTCCTCGACGTCGACGGTGGTGACCTCGCCGGGCAGGCCGAGGCGGTGCGCGAACTCGGGGAGCCGGCAGCCGTTGCCGACGATCACGATGCGGTCGGGGGCGAGGTCCTGCTTGGCGACGGACCTGAGCAGGGCGTCGACTTCGTCGGGCCGGTTCCCCATCGTCACCACGGCCACCGCGAGCCTCGGCTGCGCCATGCCCTCACCCCATCCAGCCGATTCCGGCACCCTCGCGTCGAACGGGCAACCCTCATTGTTCATAAAAAAGTTGTCCCGAGTACTCCGGCACTCCAGAAATGGCCGCGCCTTGCGGTGAATTTGAGGGTGACTTGATGTCACTTCCCACGCTGTCGGGCTCTCGCGCGCGACAGCGCCCGCCGCCCCTCCGGCACGAGCTCTGCAGCCCGAGGTGGCGGCTTCAGCGCCTCACCCGACGACGCGGCTGCGGGAACGCCCGAGTGTGCGGTGGGAAGGGCCGGCGGTTCGATCCGTGCCGGAACCGCGACCAGGGCCGGAACGGAGACCGCCGACAGCCGCGCGGCCCGTTCCCAGCGCCGTCGCCGCATCCACTGAACGAGAAAACCCAGCTCAGAGAGTGTCTGAGCTGGGTTTCCAGTAGAGCCGCCTTCGGGATTCGAACCCGAGACCTACGCATTACGAGTGCGTTGCTCTGGCCATCTGAGCTAAGGCGGCGCGTCGCCCGCACTATGGTGCGATCAGCGACGTCGGTAAGTCTACACAGTTTCCGAGGATGCTCAGGACACGCCCCGGGAGCGCGGCTCCCGGGACGCGTGCAGGGGCTATGAGCAGCGCTTTCCCTCCGCCGGCGGGGTGCCCTTGAGGAGGTAGGCGTCGATCGCCGAGTCGATGCAGGTGCTGCCCCGGCCGTACGCGGTGTGACCGTCGCCGACGTAGGTGAGGAGACGGGCCGAGGTGAGCTGGCGGGCCAGGGACTGGGCCCAGGGGTACGGCGTCGCCGGATCACGGGTGGTGCCGACCACGACGATCGGGGCGGCGCCCTCCGCCTTGATGCGATGCGGCTCCCCCGCGGCCCGCACCGGCCAGTACGTGCAGTTAAGCGAGGCCCACGCCAGGTTGGCCCCGAACACCGGCGACGCCTTCTCGAACTCGGGCAGCGTCTTGTCGACCTGCTCGGGTCCGTTGAAGGCGGGCGGCAGGTCCAGGCAGTTCACCGCCGCGTTGGCGAACATCAGGTTCGAGTACCGGCCGTCCGCGTCCCGCTCGTAGTAGCTGTCGGAGAGGGCGAGCAGGCCCGCGCCGTCGTTGTCCTTCATCGCCGCGTGCAGCGCGTCGCGCAGCCGCTCCCACTCCGCCTGGTCGTACATGGCCGCGATCACCCCGGTCGTGCCGAGGGACTCGGTGAGCTTGCGGCCGTCCGCGTCGCCGGTCGGGATCGGGTGTGCGTCGAGCTTCCGGAAGAACGTGCCGAGGTTGTCCGCGATCTCGGTGGGCGAGCTGCCCTTCGCGCCCAGCGGACAGTCCGTGCGTTTCGCGCAGTCCTTCGCGAACGACTGGAACGCCGTCTCGAACCCGGCCGTCTGCTCCAGGTTCATCTGGCGCGCGGACAGGGAGGGGTCGATCGCGCCGTCCAGGACCATCCGCCCGACCCGCTCGGGGAACAGCCCCGCGTAGGTCGCACCGAGGAAGGTGCCGTACGACGCCCCCACGTAGTTCAGCTTCGGGTCGCCGAGCACCGCACGCAGGATGTCCATGTCGCGTGCCGAGTCGGCGGTGGAGACATGGCGCAGCAGCTCCGCCGAGTGCCTCCCGCACTCCTCGGCGAACTTCTTGAACTGCCCGACCAGTTCGTCCGTCTCCCTCTGGTCGTCGGGTGTCACGTCGGTCTCGGTGAACCTGTCCATCTGCGGTCCGTCGAGACACTCGACGGGCTCGCTGCGGGCGACCCCGCGCGGGTCCATCGCGACCATGTCGTAACGCGCCCGCACCTCGGCGGGGTAGCCGATGCCGGCGTACTGCTGGAGGTAGTCCACCGCCGAGCCACCCGGGCCGCCCGGGTTGACCAGCAGCGACCCGAGCGGCTTGGTCTTGCCTGTGGCCTTCTTCCGGGCGACCGCCAGCCGGACGTCGCCCGCGCCGGGCTTCCCGTAGTCGAGCGGGGCCTTCATCGTCGCGCACTGGAAGCCGGGGACTCCGCAGCTGCGCCAGCTGAGCTTCTGGTCGTAGTACGGCGCCAGCGCGGACGGCGTCGACCGGGGCAGCGCGGCCAGCTCGGCGATGCCGGCCGACGCGGATGTCGACGCGCTGTCCGGGGCGGAGCACGCGGAGACGAGCAGGGCAGCGGCCGACAGCAGAGCCACCGAGGTCAGGGCGCCGGCGCGAGTCCGGGTCCGGATACGGCGGAGGGTTCGCCTGGTGTGCATCAATCGAGCGTAACGCTGAGAGATGATCTCCGTGCGGTGCGTGTTGACCATGGCTCGTACGGGTGACCCCGGTCAACCGGCGGCCCCACCTCCCCGGGGACCGTGCCGAGCCCGCTCACCCAGCTCGGCCCGCTCAGCCCGCTCTGAGCGCCATCGTCATCGCCTCCACCGCGAGCAGCGGCGCCACATTGCGGTCGAGGGCGTCCCGGCAGGCCGTGATCGCCTCGATCCGGCGGAGCGTGGCCTCGGGCGAGCCGGCGCGGGCCAGCCGCTGCAGGGCGTCCTCGGCGTCCCCGTTGGCGATCGCGACCCGCGAGCCCAGCTGGAGGGCGAGGACATCGCGGTAGAAGCCGATGAGGTCGGTGAGGGCGACGTCGAGGCTGTCCCGCTGGGTCCGGGTGCGACGGCGCTTCTGCATGTCCTCCAGGTCCTTCATCACGCCCGCCGTGCCACGCGGCAGCCGCCCGCCCTCGGCGGCGCCGAGCGCCGCCTTCAGCTCCTCGGTCTCCTTGCCGTCCGTCTCCTCGGCGAGCTGCTTGGCGTCCTCGGCCGCCGCGTCGACCAGCTCCTGGGCGGCCTTCAGGCACGCGCCGATCTCGTCCAGCCGCAGCGGCAGCTTCAGCACGGCGGCACGGCGCGCACGGGCGGCCGGGTCCGAGGCCAGCCGGCGGGCCCGGTCGACATGCCCCTGGGTGGCGCGGGCGGCCGCCGCGGCCACCTCGGGCTCGATGCCCTCGCGCCGTACGAGCATGTCGGCGACCGCCTGCACCGAGGGAGTGCTGAGGTTCAGGTGACGGCAGCGGGAGCGGATCGTGGGCAGCACGTCCTCGACGGACGGCGCGCACAGCAGCCAGACCGTGCGGGGCGCGGGCTCCTCGACGGCCTTGAGCACGGCGTTGGCCGACTTCTCGTTCAGCCGCTCGGCGTCCTCGACGAGGATGATCTGCCAGCGGCCGGTCGCCGGGGCCGTGTAGGACTTGCGGACCGTGTCACGCATGTCCCTGACCAGGATCTCGGAGCCGACGGCCGCGACCGAGGAGACGTCCGCGTGGGTGCCGATCAGGGCGGTGTGACAGCCGTCGCAGAAGCCGCAGCCGGGGGCTCCGCCTAGGGCGCGGTCGGGGCTCACGCACTGCAGGGCGGCGGCGAAGGATCGCGCCGCCTGGATCCGTCCGGCCCCCGGCGGGCCCGTGAACAGCCAGGCATGCGTCATCTTCGACGTCTCCGGCAGCGGCTGCTGAGCCGCGGCGGCGGTGACCAGGGCGTCGGCGTCCCGGGCGGCGGCGGTGAGCACCTCGCTCACCCGCTCCTGCCCGACGAGGTCGTCCCATACGGTCATGGGTCACGCCGCCCTTCCGTCCGTGCCACGTCGTGATTCTCTTTCCGGATCCGCAGGCCACCGGTTCCGTGGTGCGGACTCCATTGTGCGGGCGCCCACTGACAACGGGGCCGCGCCGGCGGGAGGCCCCAGGCCGGCGGAGGGTCCCTGCCGCCGTGCGGACGTCCGCCGCCGTGCGCACCTGCGCACGGCGGCGGGGGCGGCACCGGCCGGCATCCCGACCCGTACCGCCCCCGTACGAGCGCTTCCGGCCTCAGGGGCCGGGTCAGCCGCGCCGCCCACGGCCCCGGCGGCCCCGCTCGTCGTCGAACTCCTCTTCCTCGTACGACCCCAGCAGCTCGTCCGCCAGCGACGGCAGGTCGTCCAGCGGGGTCTCCTCGGCCCAGTCGGGCCGGGGGCGCTGCCGCCGGGCCGTACCGTCGCCGTCCACCTGCGGCAGCTCGCGCGTACGGCCTTCGGATCCGTCGGGGTTGCCGTCCGGACCGCCCTCCCGCTCGTCCCGGAAGAAACCGGGCGGCATCCGGTCCGCCGGGGCGTCCGTGGGAGCGGTGGCGTCGTCGCGCACCGAAGGCAGCACGGCCGTCTCATCGGCGGCGCCGGGCACCACGGGCGGCAGGACCGCCGTCTCGTCCGCTGCCCCCGGTACCACCGGAGGCAGCACGGCCGTTTCGTCGGACGGCCCCGCAGGCGGCTGCGGCAGCTGCGCCGTCACCTCGGACTCGGACTCCCGGGCCGCGGGCTCGCGGTCCGCGCGCACCGGGCGCAGTACCGCCGTCTCGTCCGCCGCGCGCTGCGGCGCCGCGGGCGGTTCGTCGTCGGGGCGCACCACCGGCGTCGGCATGGTCGTCGCCTCCGGTGTGACACCGGGCGCGGTCGGCCGGGGGGCGGCCGACTCCCGGGCGGCCACGTCGGCCGCGGCCGCCGCCTCCGCCGCCGCACGCCGCGCCTGCTCGGCCTTGAGCAGGGCTTCCTCGGCCTTACGCTGCTTCTCCAGGCGCCGTTCCTCGGCCTCGGCGTGCAGCCGGGCCTCCTCCTCGGCCTGCTGGCGGCGCCGCTCCTCCTCGGCCCTGCGGCGGGCCTCGGCCTCCGCTCGGGCCTGCTCCTCGGCGAGCAGCCGGGCCTGCTCCTCCTCGGCACGCCGGCGGGCCTCCTCGGCACGCAGCCGGGCCTCCTCCGCCTGCCGTTCGGCCTCGCGGCGCTGCGCCTCCTCCAGCTCGCGGCGCTTGCGCTCCTCCTCCTCGGCGCGGAGCTTGGCGAGCTGCTCCTGGCGCTCCCGCTCCTGACGCTCCTCCTCGGCCTTGCGCGCGGCCTCTTCCTCGGCCTTGCGGCGGGCCTCCTCCTCGGCGGCCTTGCGCGCCTCCTCGGCGGCCTTGACCTCGGCCTCGGACAGCGGCAGCACGGTGTCGAGCCGCGCCCGGATGACGGTGGTCACCGACTCGGGCTCCTGGCCGGCGTCGACGACCAGGTAGCGGCCGGGGTCGGCGGCGGCCAGCGTCAGGAACCCGGCCCGCACGCGCGCGTGGAACTCGGCGGGCTCCGACTCCAGCCGGTCGGGGGCCTCGGTGAACCGCTCGCGGGCGGCCTCCGGCTCCACGTCCAGCAGGACCGTCAGATGCGGGACCAGTCCGGCGGTGGCCCAGCGGTTGATGCGGGCGACCTCGGTCGGGGACAGGTCCCGGCCGGCGCCCTGGTAGGCGACGGAGGAGTCGATGTAGCGGTCGGAGATGACGACCGCGCCGCGCTCCAGGGCGGGCCGGACGACGGTGTCGACGTGCTCCGCGCGGTCGGCGGCGTACAGCAGCGCCTCCGCGCGGTGCGACAGTCCGGCCGAGGAGACGTCGAGCAGGATCGAGCGCAGCCGCTTGCCGACCGGGGTGGCACCGGGCTCGCGGGTGAGGACCACCTCGTGGCCCTTGGCGCGGATCCACTCGGCGAGGGCCTCGGCCTGGGTGGACTTCCCGGCGCCGTCGCCGCCCTCCAGGGCGATGAAGAAGCCGTTGGCCGTGGGCTCCTGCACCGGGTCGTCGCCGCCGAGCAGCGCGTCCCGCAGATCGTGCCGGAGCGGCACGCCCGCGCGGTCGTCGACCTTGGCCAGCACCAGCGCGGCCACCGGCAGCAGCAGCGCGCCGACCAGCATCAGGGTGAACGCGGCGCCGCCGTGCGCGAACACGAACTTGCCGTTCTCCAGGCGGTGCGGCCCGATCAGGGCGGCCACCAGGGGGGCGATCAGCGCGCCGAGCGCTATGGCGACCCGGACCACCGCGTGCAGGTGCTCGGTGGTCCGCGGCTTGCGGTAGTCCTCGGTCTCCTGGTCGAGCAGGGTGTGCCCGGTGTTGGCGGCCACACCCGCGCCGACACCGGCCAGCGCGACGATCAGCAGCACGGTGGTGACGTCCGGGACCAGACCGCCGGCCAGCAGCGCGACACCGGTGAAGGCGATCGCCAGCGACAGCAGCCGGCGCCGGGAGAGCGTCGGCAGCAGCGCGGGCGCGGTGCGGATGCCGACGGCCACCCCGCCGGTCAGCGCGAGCACCAGCAGGCCGTACAGCACCGGGCCGCCGCCCAGGTCCTTGGCGTGCAGCACGGAGACGGCGACCGCGGCGGAGATGGCGCCGGCGACCGCGGCGCAGGCCGTCACCAGCAACGGGATGGCGCCGGTACGGCCCCTGTCGGTGCCGGTGCCGGCCCTGGGGCGGCGCAGGCCCTCCAGCGGTGACCGCGCGCGCGGGGTGCGCGCGCCGGGCACCTCCAGGTAGACCAGCACCGAGAGGGAGGCGGCGAACAGGCCCGCCGCCACGTACGACCCGAGGGCCGCCTGGTGCTGGGCGAACCACTCGATGCCGGTGCCCAGCAGGTTGTTGACCAGGGAGGCGACGACCAGCGCCGCGGCCGCGAGCGGGACGGCGAGGAACGTCGTCCGCAGCGACAGGCGGCGCAGCGCGTCCAGGTGGTCCGGCAGCGGCCGTACCGTGGCGCCCTCCGGGGGCGGGGCCGGCAGCAGCGCGGGGGCCGCGCTCTCCCGGCAGACCGTCCAGAAACGCTCGGCGACGGCGGTGACGAAGGCGGTGACCAGAAGCACCGCCGGGGCGTTCTCCGGCGTCCAGTCGATCCACAGGGGGGCGACGATCAGCAGGATCGCGCGCAGGCCGTCGGCTCCGACCATGGTCCAGCGGCGGTCCAGCGGGCCGTCCTGGGCGGTCAGCGTGGTCAGCGGGCCCAGCAGGACCGCGCCGAAGAGCAGGGTGCCCAGAATGCGCACGCCGAAGACGACCGCCACCGCGAACGCCACACCGCGGTAGCCCCCGCCGAACGAACCCTGCACGATCGCCGCTTGAAGCGTGAGCACGACAAGCACGAGGAGGGCCAGCGTGTCGCCGACACCACTGACGAGCTGCGCGCTCCACAACCGCCTCAGCTCGGGTCGGCGCAGCAGCGAGCGGACGGCGCGTTCGCGGGAATCCGCTACCAGTGCGTCGTCCGGTTCTGTCCGGGGGGCCGTTGGCTGCTCGGCTGGCGTCATGCTTTCAGCCTATCGGCAGCCGCCGACAGCCAGCCGCGCCGTCCACAGGTACACACACCCCGACACCAAGTTGATGCCGGGGCGTGCGCGTTGCGAAGACACCGTGAACCGGTGTGACCGATATGAACCGGATTCGCCGACAGGAATCGGTATGCCCGGTGTGACCGGTACAACGTTCTGAGGGTGGCTCAGTCCTCCGCGGCCGCCTTGGCAGCCGCCGCCTTCTTGGCGGTCGTCTTCTTCGCGGCCGTCGTCGTCTTGGCAGCGGTCTTCTTGGCGGCCGTCTTCTTGGCGGGCGCGGCCTTCTTGGCGGCAGCCGTCTTCTTGGCGGGCGCCTTCTTCGCCGTCTTCTTGGCGGGCGTCTTGGCCCGCTTCTCGGCGAGCAGTTCGAAGCCGCGCTCCGGGGTGATCTCCTCGACGCTGTCGCCGGAGCGCAGGGTCGCGTTGGTCTCCCCGTCGGTGACGTACGGACCGAAACGGCCGTCCTTCACCACGACGGGCTTCTCGCTGACCGGGTCCGTGCCCAGCTCCTTCAGCGGCGGCTTGGCGGCGGCCCGGCCCCGCTGCTTGGGCTGGGCGTAGATCGCCAGCGCCTCTTCGAGGGTGATCGTGAAGAGCTGGTCCTCGGAGGTGAGCGAACGCGAGTCCGTGCCCTTCTTCAGGTACGGCCCGTAGCGCCCGTTCTGCGCGGTGATCTCCTGGCCCTCGGCGTCGGCGCCGACGACCCGCGGCAGCGACATCAGCTGGAGCGCGTCCGCCAGGGTGACCGTGTCCAGGGCCATGGACTTGAAGAGTGATGCCGTGCGCGGCTTGACCGCGTTCTTGCCGGTCTTCGGGGTGCCCTCGGGGAGCACCTCGGTGACGTACGGGCCGTAGCGGCCGTCACGGGCGATGATCTGGTGGCCCGTCTGCGGGTCCACGCCCAGCTCGAAGTCACCGCTCGGCTTGGCGAGCAGTTCCTCCGCCAGCTCGACGGAGAGCTCGTCGGGTGCCAGGTCCTCCGGCACGTCCGCGCGCTGGTGGCCCTCGGAGTCCTTCTCGCCGCGCTCGATGTACGGGCCGTAGCGCCCGACCCGCAGCACGATGCCGCTGCCCACCGGGAACGAGGACACCTCACGGGCGTCGATCGCGCCCAGGTCGGTCACCAGTTCCTTGAGGCCGCCGAGGTGGTCCCCGTCGCCGTTGCCGGCGTCGGCCGCGCCGCCCGTGGCGGTGTCCTCACCGCCCTCTCCGAAGTAGAAGCGCTTCAGCCACGGCACCGCCTGGGCCTGTCCGGCGGCGATGCGGTCGAGGTCGTCCTCCATCCTCGCGGTGAAGTCGTAGTCGACCAGCCGGCCGAAGTGCTTCTCCAGCAGGTTGACCACGGCGAAGGAGAGGAAGGACGGCACGAGGGCCGTGCCCTTCTTGAAGACGTAGCCGCGGTCGAGGATCGTGCCGATGATCGACGCGTACGTCGACGGGCGACCGATCTCGCGCTCTTCCAGCTCCTTGACCAGCGAGGCCTCGGTGTAGCGGGCCGGGGGCTTGGTGGAGTGCCCGTCGACCGTGATCTCCTCGGCGGAGAGCGCGTCGCCCTCGCCGACCTGGGGCAGCCGGCGCTCGCGGTCGTCCAGCTCCGCGTTCGGGTCGTCGGCGCCCTCGACGTAGGCCTTGAGGAAGCCGTGGAAGGTGATCGTCTTGCCGGAGGCGCTGAACTCCGCGTCCCGGCCGTCGGCGGCGGTGCCCGCGATCTTCACGGTGACGCTGTTGCCGGTCGCGTCCTTCATCTGGGAGGCGACGGTCCGCTTCCAGATCAGCTCGTAGAGCTTGAACTGGTCGCCGGTCAGTCCGGTCTCCGCCGGGGTGCGGAAACGATCACCCGAGGGGCGGATCGCCTCGTGCGCCTCCTGGGCGTTCTTGACCTTCCCGGTGTACACGCGGGGGGAGGAGGGCAGGTAGTCGGCGCCGTACAGCTGCGTGACCTGGGCCCGCGCGGCGGCGACGGCCGTGTCGCTCAGCGTCGTGGAGTCGGTACGCATGTAGGTGATGTAGCCGTTCTCGTACAGCTTCTGCGCGACCTGCATGGTGGCCTTGGCGCCGAAGCCGAGCTTGCGGCTGGCCTCCTGCTGGAGGGTCGTCGTACGGAACGGGGCGTACGGCGAGCGGCGGTACGGCTTGGACTCGACCGAGCGGACCGAGAACCGGGTGTTCTCCAGGGCGGCGGCGAGGGCGCGGGCGTTCGCCTCGTCGAGGTGGAGGGTGTTCGCGGTCTTGAGCTGCCCGAGCGAGTCGAAGTCACGGCCCTGGGCGACGCGCCTGCCGTCGACGGCCTGCAGTCGGGCGACGAGCGTCGACGGGTCCGACGGGTCGCCGGCACGGCCGGTCGCGAAGGTGCCGGTCAGGTCCCAGTAGTCGGCGGAACGGAACGCGATGCGGTCGCGTTCCCGCTCCACCACGAGCCGGGTCGCCACGGACTGGACACGGCCGGCCGACAGGCGCGGCATGACCTTCTTCCACAGGACCGGCGAGACCTCGTAGCCGTAGAGGCGGTCGAGGATGCGGCGGGTCTCCTGGGCGTCGACCATGCGCTGGTTCAGGTCGCGCGGGTTGGCGACGGCCTCGCGGATCGCGTCCTTGGTGATCTCGTGGAAGACCATCCGCTTGACCGGGACCTTGGGCTTGAGGACCTCCAGGAGGTGCCAGGCGATGGCCTCCCCCTCGCGGTCCTCATCGGTGGCGAGGAAGAGTTCGTCGGAGTCCTTCAGCAGGTCCTTGAGCTTCTTGACCTGCGCCCTCTTGTCTGCGTTGACGACATAGATCGGCTCGAAGTCGTGCTCGACGTCCACGCCGAGGCGGCGGACCTCACCGGTGTACTTCTCGGGCACCTCCGCGGCGCCGTTGGGAAGGTCACGGATGTGCCCGACGCTCGCTTCGACGACGTATCCGGGGCCCAGATAGCCCTTGATCGTCTTCGCCTTGGCAGGCGACTCGACGATGACGAGTCGGCGGCCGCCCTGTGCGGTCTCGCTGGTCGGGGACAACTTCGCTCTTCTCTCCGGTCGACGCTGGGCCTCCCCAGGCCTTGCTCCCGGGGCCGTGGCACGGGCACGGACGCCCGCTCACTTGGTGACGCTGCGGAGTGTGACGGTACATCCCGCCCCCGTGTCAAACGGGAAAAGCCCACAACGGCCACTCGAACGGTAACCCGACTACCGCCATTCCTGCCGCCCGGAGTCCCCGGCCACTCGCCCGGCCCTGTCCGGAGCGTGATGCTCCGATCACCGGAACGTGGCGCTCAGAGGCGGGTCAGGCAGTACGCGCCGAGGCCCAGCGCGATCACCGCGGCAAGGCTTGCGAGGGTGGCCGATGCGACCTGACTCACACCCTGGGCGACGGGTTCACCACGCCGGACCCGGATGCCGGTCCACACCAGCAGTGCGCCTCCGAACAGGGCGAACACCGCCCCCGCGAAGATCGCCGGTCCGCTCTCCATGACCCGCGCGCCCCTTCCCTGCCGTCCGTGACTGCCCAGCGCGGGGAGACTGGCACGGACGGACGGCGGGCGGGAGGCCGACGGGCGAAATCGCGGTGAACGAGGCACCCTCAGTCTTTCGAACATGCGATCGAGTGACTACGGGGTGAACATTCTGGCCACATTTTTCCGGCCTTTTTCCTTTCCCGGCGTGTCCGTGGGGCCGGGACGCCCGTCGACAGGCCGGGAGGACCTTCGGCAGAACGGGAGGACCGCCGGCCCACCGGCCCACCGGCCCCCGTCAGCCCGCCGGCCCCGTCACCCCGCCGGCTCCAGGAACCCCTGCTCCACCAGCAGCCGGATCTGTGCGGGCGTACGGTCGCGCAGCAGCACCGGATCCTCGCCCATCAGCTGGGCGATGGCGTCGAGGATCCGCCCCGCGCTCAACGAGCCGTCGCACACCCCGGCGAACCCGGCACCCACGGTGTCCACCTTGGTCGCGCGCCGCATCCCGCGGTGCTGGCGCAGCACCACATGCTCCGGGTCCTCGGCGCCGGGAAGCCCTACCTGCTCCTGAACCACCTCGACGGCGAGCCGGAAGTGACCTTCGAGCAGATCCGCGTCGTCGTGCCCACGGAGATAGTCGAGACGGTCGAAGTGCGCGCGGATCGTCTCACCGAGCGGCTGTTCGACCGGATGCGGCCACTCCTCCACCGTGACCGACGGCACGGCGGCCGCCGTCCTCCGCAGCGTGATCCAGCCGAATCCCACACCCTTGACCTTGCGCGCCTCGAACTCGTCGAGCCACGCGTCGTACCGCGCCTGGTACTCCGCCGCGTCCCCGCGGTGGTCGCCGGAGTCCCGGAGCCACAACTCGGCGTACTGGTTGACGTCCTGCACCTCGCGCTGCACGATCCACGCGTCGCACCCGCGCGGCACCCATGACCTGACCCTGTCCTGCCAGTCCTCCCCCGCGACGTGCTGCCAGTTGGCGAGGAACTGCGCGAACCCGCCCTCGGTCAGCCGCTCCCCGGCCTGTTGAACGAGCGAGCGGCACAGATCGTCCCCGCTCATCCCGCCGTCCCGGTACGTCAGCCGGGCACCCGGCGAGATCACGAAAGGCGGGTTGGACACGATGAGGTCGTACGCCTCCCCGTCCTTGACCGGCTCGAACAGCGAGCCCTCGCGCAGGTCGGCCGCCGGGGCCCCGGACAGTGCCAGCGTGAGCGCCGTGATGTGCAGCGCGCGCGGGTTGAGGTCGGTCGCCGTCACGTGCGTGGCGTGCTGGGCGGCGTGCAGCGCCTGGATGCCGGAGCCGGTGCCGAGGTCGAGGGCGGCGGAGACGGGGGTACGGACAGTGATGCCGGCCAGCGTCGTGGACGCGCCGCCGACCCCCAGGACGACGCCCTCGTGGCGCTGCCCGATGCCGCCGGCACCGCCTACCGCGCAGCCGAGGTCGGAGACGATGAACCAGTCCTCGCCGTCGGGCCCGCCGTACGGCCGGACGTCGACGGTGGCCGTGACCTCGTCGCCGCCCGCGCGGGTCAGCCAGCCGCCCTCCAGGAGGGCGTCCACGGGCAGCACGTCCGCCACGCGCGCGTGCGGTACGGGCTGCTGGAGCAGGAACAGCCGGACGAGCGTCTCCAGTGGCGTGTCCCCGCGGGTGGCCCGGAGCGCGGGCACCGTCTCGCTGCGGGCCAGCGCCGCGTAGGCGGGCGCGCCCAGCAGCTCCAGGAGCCCGTCGGCGGTGAAGGAGGCGCCCAGCAGGGCGGTGCGCAGCCTGGCGGCGACGTCGGGTCGGTCGGAGGCGGGAAGAGTGGCGAGGCCGGAGTCAGTCACGCCCTCCATTGTGGCCCGCGCCACCGCTCGGAGACCGCCTCAGCTCGCGGCGGCCGAGGCCCGGCGGGCGGCCACCGTCCATCGGCTCCCGGCACCGTGCGGGCGCGCCCCGCACGCCCGGACACCACCCGGCTCCCGGCACGCCACGCGTCCCGAGGCGGTCGCCGTCGCCTCGGGTGGACCTGAGCCCGGGGGGTCAGCTCGCGGTCGACGAGGCCGACGCGGAAGCCGTCACGGAGACCTTCTTGCAGCTGGCCTGCTCGGCGATCGCGTTCTTGACCTCGCCCTGCTCCAGGGCCTCCAGGGCCGCGGTGCCGCTCTTGTTCTGCGTCTCCAGGTCCGCCATCTGGGAGGCGACGTCGTGCAGGCCGGTGGCGAACTTCGCCTGGCTCTTGGTGTCGAGCGCGTCGACCTTCTTCTTCAGGTCGGCGTAGGACGCGGACAGGCTGTTGAGGTTCTTGACGACGTCCTGCTGGCGCTTGGCACCGTCGTCGATCCCAGGGGGCGCACCGGCGCTGCCGATGGCCGAGGCGAGCGCCTTGTAGCCGTCGGACATGTCCTGGAAGGCCTGGGAGTCGGTCTTCTGGATGGTCGCGGGCGAACTCGTGGTGTCCGAGGCCGTCTGCGCGATGGCCGCGTTGGCCGCCTTGATCTTCGCGTCCTGCGCCGGCACCGCGTCACACACGGTCTTGGCCCAGGCGATCAGCTTGGGATCGGTCCCCTTGTTGCTGCTGCACCCGGACAGTGCCACTACCAGTACCGCACCGCCGGACAGTGCGGCCGCGAGCTTCTTGTTCACCGGATAGGTCCCTTCAATGGCTCTCGGCCCCCGGAATCTACACGGCACCCGGACAGCACCCTCATGAAGACTGTCCATTAATTACACTTTTGGACGGTTTCACACCGTGAGAGAGAAGGCTCACGACGAGACGAGGCACACACCCCGAGCCGGAGGGCGCATCCGCACCCGGCCGCGCGCGGGAACCGTGACCGCCCCACCCGGCCGCGCACGGCAACCCGTGACCGCCCCTCGCGCGCGAAACGGGCGGACGGCGCGTCAGCACGCGCCGTCCGCCCGCTCGTTGGCCCGGCTCCCGCGCGGGATTCCGGGTGGCCGTCGTAAGGCCGCCTACGAAACCACCGCTGGGTCGGCGGACTTGGCCACGTGTTCCGCGCCGTCCTCGTCGTCGTCGCCGACGGCGATGCCGCGCCGCTTGGAGATGTACACCGCGCCGACGATCACGACCAGGGCGAGGACCGAGATCAGGATCCGGATGCCGATGCTCTTGTCATGACCGTACGAGAACTTGATCACCGCCGGTGCGATGAGCAGCGAGACCAGGTTCATGACCTTGAGCAGCGGGTTGATCGCAGGTCCCGCGGTGTCCTTGAAGGGGTCGCCGACCGTGTCGCCGATCACCGTGGCGGCGTGGGCGTCACTGCCCTTGCCGCCGTAATGGCCGTCCTCGACGAGTTTCTTGGCGTTGTCCCAGGCGCCTCCGGAGTTGGCCAGGAACACGGCCATCAGGGTGCCCGCGCCGATCGCACCGGCGAGGTAGGAGCCGAGGGCCCCGACGCCGAGCGTGAACCCGACGAAGATGGGCGCCATCACGGCGAGCAGTCCCGGCGTGGCCAGCTCCCGCAGGGCGTCCTTGGTGCAGATGTCGACGACCTTGCCGTACTCGGGCGTCTCCGTGTAGTCCATGATCCCGGGGTGCTCGCGGAACTGCCGCCGCACCTCGTAGACCACCGAACCCGCCGACCTCGACACCGCGTTGATGGCAAGCCCGGAGAAGAGGAAGACGACCGCCGCGCCGGCGATGAGGCCGACGAGGTTGTTGGGCTGCGAGATGTCCATCGACAGGGTCAACGGCGCGCCCGTGCCGGTCAGTTTCGCTCCCACGTCCCGCACGTTCGTGGTGATCGCGTCCCGGTACGACCCGAAGAGCGCCGACGCCGCCAGCACGGCGGTGGCGATGGCGATGCCCTTGGTGATCGCCTTGGTGGTGTTGCCGACGGCGTCCAGGTTGGTGAGCACCTGCGCGCCCGCGCCCTCGACGTCGCCGGACATCTCGGCGATGCCCTGGGCGTTGTCGGAGACCGGCCCGAAGGTGTCCATGGCGACGATCACACCGACCGTGGTGAGCAGGCCGGTGCCGGCCAGCGCCACCGCGAACAGCGCCAGCATGATCGACGTGCCACCGAGCAGGAACGCCCCGTAGACGCCGAGGCCGATCAAAAGTGCGGTGTAGACGGCCGATTCGAGACCGACCGAGATCCCCGCGAGGACCACGGTGGCCGGGCCGGTCAGCGAGGACTTGCCGATGTCCATGACCGGACGCCGGTTGGTCTCGGTGAAGTAGCCGGTCAGCTGCTGGATGACGGCCGCCAGCAGGATGCCGATGGCGACCGCGACCAGCGCGAGGATCCGCGGATCGCCGTCCTTGGCCTTGATGGCGGCGTCGGAGATGCCGTCGAGGTCGGCGTACGTGCCCGGCAGGTACACGAAGACCGCGACCGCGACCAGCGCGAGCGAGATCACCGCGGAGATGAAGAAGCCGCGGTTGATGGCGCTCATGCCGCTGCGGTCGCTGCGGCGCGGGGCGACCGCGAAGATGCCGATCATGGCGGTGAGCACACCGATGGCCGGCACCAGGAGCGGGAAGGCGAGACCCGCGTCCCCGAAGGCCGCCTTGCCGAGGATCAGCGCGGCGACCAGGGTCACCGCGTAGGACTCGAAGAGGTCGGCCGCCATGCCCGCGCAGTCGCCGACGTTGTCGCCCACATTGTCGGCGATGGTCGCGGCATTGCGCGGGTCGTCCTCCGGAATGCCCTGTTCGACCTTGCCGACCAGGTCGGCGCCGACGTCGGCGGCCTTGGTGAAGATGCCGCCGCCGACACGCATGAACATGGCGATCAGCGCGGCGCCCAGGCCGAAACCTTCGAGCACCTTCGGCGCGTCGGCCGCGTACACCAGCACCACACAGGAGGCGCCGAGCAGGCCGAGCCCCACCGTGAACATGCCGACCACGCCGCCCGTGCGGAAAGCGATCTTCATGGCTTTGTGCGAGACGGCGGTGAGATCCTTTTCCGGTTCGCCTTCCGCCGGGGTGGCTTCCCGGGCGGCCGCGGCGACGCGGACATTGCTGCGTACGGCGAGCCACATGCCGATATAGCCGGTGGCCGCCGAGAAGGCCGCGCCGATCAGGAAGAAGATCGATCGGCCGGCGCGTTGGTTCCAGTCGTCCGCGGGCAGCAGCAGAAGCAGGAAGAACACCACGACAGCGAATACGCCGAGGGTGCGCAGCTGCCGGGCCAGATAGGCGTTCGCGCCTTCCTGGACCGCCGCCGCGATCTTCTTCATGCTGTCGGTGCCTTCGCCGGCCGCGAGCACCTGGCGCACCAGGATCCAGGCGACCACGAGCGCGGCCAGCGCCACGACGGCGATCACCGCTACCAGGACCCGGTTGTCGTCGGTCAGGACCGCGGCCGCGAGGGTTGTTGGGTGACCGAACTGATGAGGGGTAGGAAGCCCCGCCATTCGTCCTCCTTGACGCTTGGGCTGAGCTCAAGATGTGGACGGATTCTAGGTACCCGCGAGTGATCTAAACAGGGGACGGTAAGCGGAATTGACCTTCTCGTGCTCTTCAGCAAATGATCGAGGTCACGGCGGCGAACCCGAAAGTGGTAACGCCCTAAAAGCATTGACGATCACCACTGGCCTATTCGGCGCTTGATCAAATTATCGGGCGATCCGCCGGCGCATTGATCGTGAATTCTTTCACGAATTCGGCGACCGGATGACATTGGCCGGAAAATAACAAGAAGGGCCCTGCTGAGCAGGGCCCTTCTCATGATCGGGTGACTCTCATGTGAGCGTGACCCCGGGCGGGGTGGTGGGCCAGGTCATGCGGATCAGGCCACCGTGCTCTCCGGCGGTGACCTCCACGTCGTCGACGAGACCGCTGATGACCGCGAGGCCCATCTCGTCCTCCTCGGCCTCCACGTCCGCGTCCGGCGCCGCACCGGTCGCCCGGTCGACGGGAACGGATCGCGGTGCCTCGTCGCCGACCTCGATGGAGAACTGTTTCTCGTCCTCGATCAGCGCCACCCGCACCGGCTCGTTGATGCCGACGCTCTGGTGCAGTCCGACAGCGCGGGAACAGGCCTCGCCGACGGCCAGCCGGACCTCGTCCAGGACGGCCTCGTCCACTCCGGCCCTGCGTGCCACCGCCGCCGCCACCAGTCGGGCGGTGCGGACGTGCTCGGGCAGCGCGCTGAAGCGGAGTTCAACGGTGGCCATACGTCCCCCTCGGAACTACAGGCGTGCGGTAGGGGGCCGGATCGCCGAAAACCCGGCCCCCCGATGAATTGCGTCCGCCCCAGGCCTGCGACCCGTGAGCGGCTGCCGACACGGGCTGTGCGAGCCCGAGCGGGCGGGGGCGACACGGGCTTGCGTACGGCTTCGTACGACCCCGTGTCGGAGGCCGACCGGACGGCGCGGACCGATCGGCGGTCCGGAAGCCGTCGGCCGGCCCGGGTCAGTCGGTGGCCGCTACCGCTTCCTCGACCGAGGTGTGAATCGGGAACACCTTGGTGAGGCCGGTGATGCGGAAGATCTTCAGAATGCGCTCCTGGTTGCAGACCAGGCGCAGCGAGCCCTCATGGGCACGCACCCGCTTCAGGCCTCCGACCAGCACGCCGAGTCCGGTGGAGTCGAGGAAGTCCACGCCCTCCATGTCGACGACGAGGTGGAAATTCCCGTCGTTCACCAGCTCGACCAGCTGCTCGCGCAGCTTGGGCGCGGTATATACGTCGATTTCGCCACCGACCTCAACGACCGTGCGATCGCCGACGGTACGGGTCGACAGGGACAGGTCCACGGATCCTCCAGCACCTTGCTATCGAGCGGGTCGCCCCTTGGGACACCTCGGCCTGCGGCCCCCGGGACGGTACGCCAGCCGCGATGGCATTCAATCACTTACCGGCAGGCGTGCACGACGCCTTGGCCCCATTGTCCGTCACGCCGGTGACACACTCGGTCCCGATGGCCATAAATCACCGATCCGATCGACCCTTGGTTCCGGCCGCGTCCGGGTTCTCTCCGGGCACGGTCCTGGACCGGCTCGCCTCCGGGCCGAGCCGGGCTTCGCGCATCACTCATACGGAGCACTTGCCCCCGCGAGCGGGTCGGCATGCCGTCTGGCCTGACCGGATTCGCTCAGAGGTGGTCGCGGCCGTTCAGGCATGCGGCATCGACCATCCGTGGGAGCACCAGGCCCTGGCCGCCGAGCACGCCCTGGACGGCGACTCGGTGGTGGTCGCCACCGGCACCGCCTCGGGCAAGTCGCTGGCCTATCTGGTACCGGTCCTCTCCACCCTCCTGGACGGCTCCGAGGCGCCCAACGGCCGCGGAGCCACCGCTCTCTACCTGGCACCCACCAAGGCGCTGGCGGCGGATCAGTGCCGATCGGTGAAGGAACTTTCACAACCGCTGGGCAACGCCGTACGGCCCGCCGTGTACGACGGTGACACCCCTTACGAGGAACGGGAGTGGGTCCGCCAGTACGCCAACTACGTGCTCACCAACCCGGACATGCTGCATCGCGGGATACTTCCCGGGCACGCCCACTGGTCCTCCTTCCTGAAGTCGCTGAAGTACGTCGTCATCGACGAATGCCACACCTACCGGGGCGTCTTCGGCTCTCACGTCGCCCAGGTACTGCGCCGGCTGCGCCGGCTGTGCGCCCGCTACGGCGCCTCCCCGGTCTTCCTGCTGGCATCCGCGACCGCCGCCGAGCCGGCCGTCGCCGCCCGCCGGCTCACCGGCCTGCCGGTCGTGGAGATCGCCGACGACGCCTCCCCGCGCGGCGAACTGGTCTTCGCCCTCTGGGAACCGCCGCTGACCGAGCTGCACGGCGAGAAGGGCGCCCCGGTCCGCCGTACCGCCACCGCCGAGACCGCCGACCTGCTGACCGACCTCGCCGTGCAGGGCGTGCGCTCGGTGGCCTTCGTCCGCTCCCGGCGTGGCGCCGAGCTGATCGCCCTCATCGCCCAGGAACGGCTGGCCGAGGTGGACCGCTCCCTGGCCCGGCGTGTCGCGGCCTACCGCGGCGGCTATCTCCCCGAGGAGCGGCGCGCCCTGGAACGCGCCCTGCACTCCGGGGAGCTCCTCGGGCTTGCCGCCACGACGGCCCTGGAGCTGGGCGTGGACGTCTCCGGGCTGGATGCCGTACTGATCGCCGGGTATCCGGGTACGAGGGCCTCTGTGTGGCAGCAGGCGGGCCGCGCGGGCCGCTCCGGTCAGGGCGCCCTCGCGGTACTGGTGGCACGCGACGACCCGCTGGACACGTTCCTCGTCCATCATCCCGAGGCCCTGTTCGACCAACCGGTGGAGTCGACGGTCCTCGACCCGGACAATCCGTACGTCCTGGCACCGCATCTGTGTGCCGCCGCGGCCGAGATCCCGCTCACCGAGGACGACCTCGTCCTGTTCGGTCCCGCCTGCGAGGAGCTGCTGCCGCAGCTGGAGGCCGCGAAGCTGCTGCGCCGCCGTACCAGGGCCTGGCACTGGACCCGCCGGGAACGGGCCGCCGACCTGACCGACATCCGCGGCGAGGGCGGCCGCCCGGTGCAGATCGTCGAGGCGGGCACGGGGCGGCTGCTGGGCACGGTGGACGCGAGCGCCGCGCACTCCACGGTCCACGAGGGCGCGGTCCATCTGCACCAGGGCCGCACCTACCTGGTGCGCTCCCTGGACCTGGAGGACTCGGTCGCCCTGGTCGAACAGGCCGAGCCGCCGTACTCCACGGTCGCCCGCGACACCACGGCCGTCTCCGTCCTGGAGACCGACACCGAGATCCCCTGGGGCGACGGCCGCCTCTGCTACGGCTCCGTCGAGGTCACCAACCAGGTGGTCTCCTTCCTCCGCCGCCGGCTCATCACCGGCGAGGTGCTGGGTGAGACGAAACTCGACCTTCCGCCTCGGACACTGCGGACCCGCGCGGTGTGGTGGACCGTCACCGAGGACCAGCTCGACGAGGCCCGGATCATCCCGGAGATCCTCGGCGGCGCCCTGCACGCCGCCGAACACGCCTCCATCGGCCTGCTGCCGCTCTTCGCGACCTGCGACCGCTGGGACATCGGCGGCGTGTCGGTCCCCCTGCACCCCGACACGCTGCTGCCGACGGTCTTCGTCTACGACGGCCACCCGGGCGGCGCGGGCTTCGCGGAGCGCGCCTTCCACACGGCCCGCGCGTGGCTCACGGCCACCCGCGAGGCGATCTCCGCGTGCGAGTGCGAGGCCGGGTGCCCGTCCTGCATCCAGTCGCCCAAGTGCGGGAACGGGAACGATCCCTTGCACAAACGGGGCGCGGTACGGCTGCTCACGGTGCTGCTGAAGGGGGCACCGGACCAGGCACCGGACTAGACGGTCACCCGGGGGCGGCCCGGGGGCCGGTCGCGCACTCCCCCGCGTCCCCGGGGAGGACGACGCAGCGGGGGCCGGCTCTTGCCCGGACCTCTGCCGTGAACGGCCCGCCGCCCGAGGCCGCCGACACGTCCGAGACGTCTCCCACGATCACGCACCGCGTCAGCCGCGCACCCTGTGCCCGTGCCACCCGACCGGCCCGGGCACAGGCTCCCGCGGTCCCTTCGGCCCAGTGGTCCGCCGCCGCGAGCGCGGCCATGTCGGCGCCGCCGGCCGCACGGTGCCGGACCACCACCGCCTGCCCCAGCCCGAGCACCACGCCGAACACCACGCACAGGACGGCGATCGCTCCGAGGCTCCAGACGGTGGCCGACCCCCGATCCGCGTACCGGCTCCTCACGGCCCCGCCTCCTCCGCCAGCGCCACCGCCGACTCCCGCACCTCGAACGGCAACGCGCCGAGCACCGGCGGCCTCGCCACCACCGTCACCCGGACCTGGTCACCCTCCCGGCCGACGGTGACCGTCGCCCCGTCCGGCGCCACCGCCTCCGTCACGGCGACCACCGCGCCCTCGGCGTCCTGCCGGGCAGCGGCCCGGGCCCCGGCGCGGGCCGCGTCCACGCACCGGATCTGGTCGGCCACCACGAGCAGCCCCCACACCAGTGCCATCGTGAACGCCACCAGCACCGGCAGCACCACGGCCGCCTCCGCCGTCACGAACCCGTGGTCCGCCCCGCGCCGCCGTTCACGTACCCGCACTGAGGGCTCGTTTCACGATGTCCTGGAGCTCCGCACTGACCTGCCCGCTCGTCACGACCGCGTAGAGAACCGCCGCGAACCCGACGGCGGCGATGATCCCCATCGCGTACTCGGACGTGACCATTCCCGCGTCCCGGCGCAGCAGTTTCCGCATTTTCCCGCACATCTCGACTCCTCTGAATTCCGAATCCGGTGATCTGATCCCGCCGACTGCCCGTATGGCCGCTTTCATCCACCACCCCCTCGCATCACCCCGCCCGCCAGCCCGATCACCACGGGCAGCACTCCGACCGCGATGAAGGCGGGCAGGAAACACAGCCCCACCGGCGCGGAGATCAGCACGGCCGCCCGCCGCGCCCGTGCGGTCGCGTTTCTCGCCCACTCGGCGCGGGCGTCCGCGGCCAGCCGGGCGACCGGTGCGGCCGCCGGCAGCCCGGACTCGTCCGCGCGCGCCAGCAGCCGGGCCAGGGCGGCGGCCCCCGGCAGTGCCGCCAACCGCCGCCAGGCGTCGGCCGGTTCACCGCCCAGCCGGACCTCCGCCGCGCCCCGTGCGAGCCCCTCCCCGACCGGCCCTCCGAGCGCCTCTCCCACAGCCTGGGCGGCGACCACCGGGCCCGCCCCGGCGGCGATGCAGGCGGCCAGCAGGTCGGAGGCGAGCGGGAGCTGGCGGGCGGCACGGGACGCCTCGTCCTGCGCCGCCCGTCCCGCGTCCCCCTCCCGGCGCCGCCACTGCCACAGCCCCGCGGCGACGCCCAGGCCCAGCAGCACTCCAACGGCCCCACCGGCCAGCGCCCAAGCGCCGCACACCACGACGGCCACCGGCAGCCAACCGCGGACGGCCACACCGACGTCGGACCTCCGCTCCGGCATCTCCAGGCCCAGCAGTTCGGCCACCTTGCGCCGGGCCCAGCGCCTGCGCCGGGCGGTCCACAGCCGCCACGCCGACCACCCCAGGGCCGACAGCGCCACGACCGCCACCCCCAGCCCCTGGACGAGTTCCGCGTTCACGCCGCCTCAGCTCCCCGGACGATCCGGGCCGCCCACCACACCCCGGCGGCCTCGAACACCGCTCCGACGACCAGGCAGCCCAGTCCGGCCCCGGTGTGCAGCAGCACGCGCAGCGGGTCGGCGCCCATGGCCGAGCCCAGCAGGAGGCCGAGGGCGGGCAGCGCGGCCAGCAGCACCACGGTGGCCCGCGCGCCGGACAACTGAGCACGCAGGTCGGCCCGCTGGTCCCGTTCGGCGCGCAGCGCCGCGTCCAGGCGGTCGAGGCCGGCCGCGAGCCCGGCGCCCTGGTCGACGGCCACCCGCCAGCACGCCGCGAGCCCCAGCAGGCCTTCGGCACCCGGCCGGCCCGCGGCCGTCGCGAGCGCGCCGGGCACGTCCCCGCCGAAGCGTGCCGCCGCCACCACCGCCGCCCGGGCCTCGCCGAGTCCGCCGGAGTCCCGCGCGGCCCGCAGCAGCGCCTCGCCCGGCTGCCGTCCCGCGCGCACCTCACCCGCGAGCGCCCCGCACAACGTGATCACCGCGTCGGCACGCGCCTGCCGGACCTGGCCCGCCTGCCGGGCCAGCCGCAGCCGGCGCAGCGCCGGCACTCCGGCCGCACCGGCGAGAACCGGAAGCACCGAGGCGGCGACGAGGGCCAGCACGATGCCGACGGCCAGGGCCCACCACTCGCCCCGCCAACGGCCGCGCAGCCGCCGCAGCTCCCCGACCGTCCGCTCCCAGGAGGGCGGTCCGGCCGACACCGCCCCACCCCCGGCGAGCAACAGCCGGGCCCGCCGGACCTCGCGCTGCCGTTCCGCGAGGAGCCACGCCACGACCCCGCCGCACACCACGGCCGCGCCGATCGTCGTCTCACCCATCACACAAACCCCTTCCGACTCACAGATCACGTACGCCACTTGGCAGCAGTCCCCGCAGCCGCTCCCACCCCGGTTCGCGCACGAAGGCCTCCGCGCCCCAGCGCAGTGCCGGTACCGTCCGGACCAGGCCCGAGGGATCCCGCTCCAGCACATGCACCTCGGCGATCCGCCGCCGCCCCGCGCGGTCCCGTACGAGGTGCAGCACCACCGAGAGCGCGGCCGCCAACTGACTGTGCAGGGCGGCCCGGTCGAGCCCTGCGGCCGTGCCGAGTGCCTCCAGACGGGCGGGGACGTCCGCCGCCGCGTTGGCGTGCACCGTGCCGCAGCCGCCCTCGTGCCCGGTGTTGAGCGCGGCCAGCAGGTGCACGACCTCGGGTCCGCGCACCTCGCCGACGACCAGCCGGTCGGGGCGCATCCGCAGCGCCTGCCGGACCAGGTCCTCCAGGGTGACCAGGCCGGCGCCCTCCTGGTTGGCTGGTCTGGTCTCCAGCCGCACGACGTGCGGGTGTTCGGGCCTGAGCTCCGCCGAGTCCTCGGCGAGCACGATCCGCTCCCCCGCGCCCACCAGGCCGAGCAGCGCGCTCAGCAGGGTCGTCTTGCCGGTCCCCGTGCCGCCGCTGACGAGGAACGAGAGCCGGGCCGTCAGCAGCGCGTGCAGGATCCGGTCACCGCCCGGTGGCACGGTCCCGGCCGCCACCAGTTCGTCGAGCGTGAACGCCCGCGGTCGCACCACCCGCAGGGACAGGCAGGTGCAGCCCACCGCCACCGGGGGCAGCACCGCGTGCAGGCGGGTGCCGTCGGGCAGCCGGGCGTCCGCCCAGGGCCGGGCGTCGTCCAGGCGCCGGCCGGCCACCGCGGCCAGCCGCTGCGCGAGCCGTCGTACGGCCGCCGCGTCCGGGAAGGCGACCGGGGTCAGTTCCAGTCCGCCGCCGCGGTCCACCCAGACCCGGTCCGGGGCGGACACCAGGACGTCGGTGACCGTGGGGTCGGCGAGCAGGGGTTCCAGGGGGCCGCTGCCGACCAGTTCGGAACGCAGTCGCTCGGCCGCGCCGAGGACCTCGGCGTCGCCGAGCACCCGGCCCTGTGCGCGCAGCGCCTGTGCCACGCGCGCGGGGGTCGGTTCGGCGCCGCTCTCGGCAAGCCAGCGCCGGACCCCGTCGAGCAGGGCCGGGCCGTCCGCCTCCCCGGGGCCGGGCCTCATGTGCCACCCGCCTCGACGAGTGTGCGCTCCCAGAAGTCCTTGCAGAAGCGGGCCAGCGGTCCGCGTGCGGCGGACCCCGGGGGTTTCCGGTTCGGTCGGGACAGGCCCGGTTCGGCGGGCACCTCGCCGACCAGCGGCAGGCCGAGCAGCCGGGCCACCTCGCGGTCGTCCAGTCCCGGCGCGTACGGGCCCCGCACCGCCACCCGCAGATCGCGCACGACCATGCCGACGGTGGCCGCGACCCGGCCCGCCGCCGCGACCGCGCGGAGTTCGGCCGGGACCACCAGCACGGCGAGGTCCAGCTGGGTGAGGACCTCGGCGACCTCGTCGTCCAGGCGGCGCGGCAGGTCGACGACGACCGTGCCGCCCCGCCTGCGGACGGCGGCGAGCACCGCGCGCACGGCGGGCGGCGGGATCGCCACGCTGTCCCCCCGGTCCCAGCTGAGGATCCGCAGCGAGTGCAGTTCCGGCAGCGACTCCTCCAGGGCACCGCTGCCGAGGCGGCCGCGGGAGGCGGCGAACGCGGGCCAGCGCAGGCCCTCGGCCGACTCGGCGCCGAGGAGGACGTCGATTCCGCCGCCCAGTGGATCCGCGTCCACGAGAAGGGTGCGCACTCCCTCCCGCGCGGAGGTGACGGCGAGCGCGCAGGCCAGCGTGGAAGCGCCGGCCCCGCCGCGGCCGCCGATCACCCCGACGGTGAGGGCCGGGCGGCACACGCCCTCGACGACGTCGGCGATCCGGTCCACGAGCCACTGTTCGCCGTCGGGGAGCATCAGGACGTGGTCGGCGCCGATCTCCACGGCCCGTTTCCACACATCGGGGTCGTCCTGGTCCTGGCCGACCAGCACCACCCCGCGCCGGCGCGCGGCCCCGCGCACCCGGCGTGCGGCGTCGTCGCCGACCAGGACGAGCGGGGCCGACTCCCAGCCCCCGCCGCGTTCCGGTACCCCGTGGTGGACCTCGGGTTTGGCACCGGCCGCCGCGCACAGGCGCAGCAGGTCGTCGAGGAGTCCGGCGTCCTCGGTGACGATCATCGGGCGTCCGGGCCGTCCCGGGGCGGCGGACGGTGGTTCGTGGGTGACAGTTCCGGCCACGTGAGCTTCCCCCTTGGCTGCGTTCTCACGCGCGGCCTCCGGGGCCACGCGATTCCCATACCTGTGAAGAACCGGCGAGCGGCCTCCATATGCGCGGCCGACAGAAACCGGCCATTGGCGTCCGGCAATCGGAACCGGCCATGAACTCGCCGCCGCCGGAGCGCGCTGGAATCACGGTGCAGCGAACCCGGAAATCGTGTGGATCTTGGTCCAAAACTGTGGACAACTCGGCGGCTGTGAATATCGCCGTCACCCATACCGGTGAGGCCTGTTCTGCGCTCTGTGCGAGTTCCACAGAGCAGCGAAACGGCTACCCGGCGTGACGGATCATGGGTGTGCGGAAGGGGCGGCAGCAGCCGCCCGGCAAGGCCTCAGGGCCAGGAGAGGAATCTGAAGAGGAGGGGAAAAACCCGTCCGGACATGCGACGACCCCCACCGGGGGGGAGAGTGGGGGTCGTCTCCACGGCCGACTCGGGGGGGGAGGAGCCGGACCGGGTTAGCACGGTCGCGAACGATCCGTGACTTCCATGGTGTACCCGAGAGCCCTCTCAGGCAAACCCACGCGCCACACCTTACGCCGAATGGTGGGCGCCTATGCTCGGGGACGTGGAAAACCACTCCTTGCCCCGCACAGCGGCCTTCTTTGACCTGGACAAGACGGTCATTGCGAAGTCGAGCACGCTCACCTTCAGCAAGTCGTTCTACCAAGGCGGTCTGATCACCCGCAGGGCCGCGCTGCGCAACGCGTACTCCCAGTTCGTGTTCCTGGTCGGCGGTATGGACCACGACCAGATGGAGCGCACCCGCGCCTACCTGTCCGGTCTGGTCCGTGGCTGGAATGTCCAGCAGGTCAAGGAGATCGTCGCCGAGACCCTGCACGACCTGATCGACCCGATCATCTACGACGAGGCCGCCTCCCTCATCGAGTCCCACCACCGGGCCGGCCGGGACGTCGTCATCGTCTCCACCTCGGGCGCCGAGGTGGTCGAGCCCATCGGCGAACTGCTGGGCGCCGACCGGGTGGTGGCCACCCGCATGGTCGTCGGGGACGACGGCTGCTACACCGGCGAGGTGGAGTACTACGCCTACGGTCCGACGAAGGCCGAGGCGGTCCGGGAACTGGCCGCCTCCGAGGGGTACGACCTCGACCGCAGCTACGCGTACAGCGACTCGGCGACCGACCTGCCGATGCTCCAGGCGGTCGGGCACCCGCACGCGGTCAACGCGGACCGGGCGCTGCGCCGCGAGGCACTCGCGCGCGGCTGGCCGATCCTGGACTTCCACCGCCCGGTCCGGCTCAAGCAGCGGATCTCCGCGCCTCCGCGTCCGGCGCTGGTCGCCGCGGCCGCGATAGGAGCGGCGGCGGCCACCGCGGGTCTGGTCTGGTACGCGAGCAGGCGCCGGAACCCGGTCGCCTGAACCGGTACAGCAGCTCCTTTTTCGCCCGTTCAGCGGATCGATGCCCCTTTAGTAATCCTTAGTTCCTCTTTGAACCCAAAAGTAAAGAACTACAGGCAGGGGTTCCGCTTGCTCCGGGCTTGCAGTACAAAGGGGTTAGC
The DNA here is from genome assembly GCF_042754285.1 of Streptomyces sp. NPDC059224. Taxonomy (NCBI): domain Bacteria; kingdom Bacillati; phylum Actinomycetota; class Actinomycetes; order Kitasatosporales; family Streptomycetaceae; genus Streptomyces; species Streptomyces sp. NPDC059224. The sequence goes on along the minus strand of NZ_JBHZAN010000030.1, from coordinate 29,182 downwards.
GGCCCGCGAGACCGAAGGACATCCGAGAGGATCACCTTTTAAAACGCATTTGGCCCCACGGACCCAGCATGGACACCGAGCACCCACGCGACGTCGACCCGTCGATTACGGGCCAGCCGCACCAGGTGACGGGCAAAGCACCCGACCTGATGGGCGACATTTCGAGGACGCTTGGTAACCCGGTGGACATGCCAGCGGCGGTACGAGAACTCGTACCGCCGCAACCCGTTGCGGCGGACTCCCCGGCCCGCCACCGCCGTTACGCCGCGCCGCGCTGCAGCGCCTCGCACACCGCGGTCGACTCCCGGACGCCCAGCTCGACCGCCCGCCCGCAGTGCCTGATCCAGGCCGCCATGCCGTCCGGAGTGCCCGAGACATAGCCGCTGAGGGCCGCCGCATAGGACGCTCGGCCCAGTTCGGCGTGGCCGACCTCGGCGGGGCAGACCGATTTGGGGTCGAGGCCGCTGCCGATCAGCACGATCCGTTCGGCGGCGCGCGCGATCAGCCCGTTGTGCGAGGTGAAGGGCCGCAGCGCGAGCAACTCCCCGTGCACCACGGCGGCCGTCACCAGCGCCGGCGCGGAACTCCCCGCGCTGATCAGCTCGGAGAGGCCGTCGAGACGCCCCGACACCTCGTCGGCGTCCGGCAGCGGCAGCTCGATCAGCGGCTCGTCGACGACCTCACCGGCCCGGCGCGGCCGGCCCACCTCGTCGTCCCCGGTCGCGGCCGCCACCAGGTGCAGCCGGGCCAGCACCCGCAGCGGCGACTGCCGCCAGATGGAGAGCAGTTGGCCCGCCTCGGCGGTGAGCCGCAGGGCCGCCCCCACCACGCGCGCGTCGTCGGCACCGAAGTCGGAACGCCGCCGGACCTCCTCCAGCGCCCAGTCGGCGCCGGACAGCGCCGCACTGCCCCGGGCGCCACGCAGCGCGGCCTCGGACGTGACGGCGTTGCTGCGGCGCCGCATGACCCGGTGCCCGTACACCCGGTCCACGGCCTTGCGCACGGACTCCACGGACTCGGCCACACCGGGCAGCGAGCCCAGGGCCGCGAGCGGATCGGCGGTCGCACGTGTCGTACTCATGAGTACGACCCTACGCACCCACTGCCCGCCACTCCACGAAGGAGTGGTCTTCTTCACTTCGCCAGACACGTACAGCCACCAAACGACTACCCTTCGTGAACATGAAAATTGCTTTCGTCGGGAAGGGCGGCAGCGGCAAGACCACGCTCTCCTCCCTGTTCATCCGCCACCTCGCGGCCGCCGGCGCTCCGGTCGTCGCCGTCGACGCCGACATCAACCAGCACCTGGGTCCCGCGCTCGGCCTCGACGAGTCGCAGTCGGCCGCGCTGCCCGCGATGGGCGAACAGCTCTCCGTGATCAAGGACTACCTGCGCGGCAACAACCCGCGCATCGCCTCCGCCGCGACGATGATCAAGACCACCCCGCCCGGCGAGGGTTCGCGGCTGGTCCGGGTACGGGAACCCAACCCGGTGTACGACGCCTGTGCGCGCCCGGTGGAACTCGACGGCGGCGCCGTCCGTTTGATGGTCACCGGGTCCTTCACGGACTCCGACCTGGGCGTCTCCTGCTACCACTCCAAGACCGGAGCGGTGGAGCTGTTCCTGAACCACCTCGTCGACGGCCCCGACGAGTACGTCGTGGTCGACATGACGGCGGGTTCGGACTCCTTCGCCTCCGGCATGTTCACCCGCTTCGACATGACCTTCCTCGTCGCCGAGCCGACCCGCAAAGGCGTCTCCGTCTACCGCCAGTACAAGGAGTACGCCCGGGACTTCGGCGTCGTGCTGAAGGTCGTCGGCAACAAGGTGCGGGGACAGGACGACATCGACTTCCTCCGCGCGGAGGTCGGGGACGACCTGCTGGTCACGGTGGGGCACTCGGACTGGGTGCGCGCCATGGAGAAGGGCCGCCCGCCCCGGTTCGAGCTCCTGGAGGACGCCAACTCCCGCGCCCTGCGCACCCTCAAGGTCGCCACTGACGCCACGTACGACCTGCGGGACTGGGAGCGCTACACCCGGCAGATGGTGCACTTCCACCTGAAGAACGCCCAGTCGTGGGGCAACGAGCGCACCGGGGTCGACCTGGCGGCGCAGATCGACCCCGGCTTCGTCCTCGGCGAGGGAGTGGCGGCTGCCGTCTGACGGAGGTGGGCACTCCGCCGGCAGGGCGCCGGTCCCCGCCTACTGCTTGACCGCCGGCGCCCCGGGCACCCCCTTGGGCGCCGGGGCGGGACGACCGGAGAGGAAGGACGCCCAGCCCTGCCGCGGGGCCTCGCCCACGTTCAGAGTGCGCAGCCTCGCCAGGACCTTCGGGTCCTGGGCGTCCAGCCAGTCGGCCAGCTCGCGGAAGGAGACACAGCGCACCTCGGGCTTGTTGCAGACGTTCTCGACGACCTCGTCGATGGCCCGCATGTAGGTGCCGCCGTTCCAGGACTCGAAGTGGTTGCCCATGACGAGCGGCGCGCGGTTGCCGTTGTAGGCCCGGTTGAAGCCCTGGATCAGACCGTCACGCATCTGGTCGCCCCAGTAGTCGTACTTGTCGGGATCGCCCTGGGTCGAGGTGCCGGACTGGTTGACCATGAAGTTGTAGTCCATGGTCAGCTGCTCGAAGGAGTGACCGGGGAAGGGGACAAGCTGCATCGACAGGTCCCACAGCCCTTCCTTCTTCTTGGGCCAGACCTGGTCGTTGACTCCGCTGGTGTCGTAGCGGAAGCCCAGCTGGCTCGCCGCCTTCACGAAGTTCTTCTGCCCCTCCAGGCAGGGGGTGCGGCCGCCGATGAGCTCCTTGTCGTAGTCGAAGGGCAGAGGCGCCGCGTCCTTCATGCCCGTGTTGGTCTTCCAGTTCTTCACGAACCGCTTGGCCTGGGCGATCTCGCTCTTCCACTCGGCCACCGACCACTCGCCGACCCCTCCGTCGGGGCCGCAGAAGTGCCCGTTGAAGTGGGTGCCGATCTCGTTGCCCTCCAACCAGGCCAGCCGCAGCTGCTTGACGGTGTCGGAGATGCCCTGCTCGTCGTTGAAGCCGATCTCGGAACGGCCGGGCGAGTGCTGCGGGGGCCGGTAGAGGTCACGTTTCTCCTCGGGCAGCATGTAGACGCCGCTGAGGAAGTACGTCATGGTCGCGTTGTTCTCCTTGGAGATCTTGCGGAAGTGCGAGAACAGCTTCTGGCTGTCCTCGCCCGCGCCGTCCCAGGAGAACACCACGAACTGCGGGGGCTTCTCACCCGGCTGGAGCTTCTCCGGCCGGGGCAGATGGGGTTGCGCCCCGGTGTACGCGGTGGAACCGTCACCGATCAGACGGACCACGCTCTGGGGCGCCGGTGCTCCCTTCTGCGGCCCCGGCGCCCCTTCCTTGGTGTTGGTGCCGGTCGCGCAACCCGCCAGCGACGCGGCACAGGCCGCGGCCACGGCGCCGACGGCGATCCTCTGGGTGGCGGCCAATTCCGCCCACCTTCTTCCTTCTCTCGGCAAACGCCGATCACGGCGTTCTATGGCGATGTGCCGGATATGCGCCGACAGCGCCGTCAAGGTCGCATAGGACCGAGAGAGGGATTAATACGACAAGCCGATGAACTGCTCACTTCACCCATGGAGGTGAAGAGGTGCCCCATTTGCGTAGAAAATCCATGCCTGACCTTTACTCTGCATTACGATTCATTTACCGAGTGTTGATTCATCCCGCCCCTGCACGCCGTGACCCACGACCGCGGCCATGTCCCGGCCCGCTGGCGAGGGGACCCCCCTGTTCCGCGACCGCGCTGCCCCGGAGGAGACGGGAAACATGTCATCCGCCTGCGTACCCACCCACCCCGAGAACCTCGGCCCGGCCCGGTTCGGAGTCCGGGCCGAAGCCACAAGTCCCCAGCCCACCAAGGGCACCGACCGGCCGCCGAGCTCGCCGGTGCCCCCGCGCCGCCACCTGCGGATCGCGGGCGCCGACCTGTCCGCGTCCGTCTCGGTCTTCCTGATCGCGCTGCCGCTCTCCCTCGGCATCGCCCTCGCCACCGGCGCCCCGCTCCAGGCCGGGCTGGTCGCGGCGGCCGTCGGCGGACTGGTCGTCGGGCGGCTCGGCGGCTGCCCACTCCAGGTCAGCGGCCCGGCCGCCGGCCTGACCGTGGTCACCGCCGATCTGATCCACCGGTACGGCTGGCAGGCCACCTGCGGCATCACCGTCCTCGCCGGACTGGCCCAACTGGGCCTCGGCTGCCTGCGTGTGGCACGCACCGCGCTCGCGGTCAGCCCGGCCGTGGTGCACGGCATGCTGGCCGGCATCGGCGTCACCATCGCCGTCGCCCAGCTGCACATCGTGCTCGGCGGCAATCCGCAGAGTTCGGTCCTGGCCAACATCCGCGCGCTGCCCGCCCAGTTGGCGCACCTGCATCCGGCCGCCGTGGCGATGAGCATGCTGACCCTGGCCCTGCTGTTCGGCTGGCCCCGGATCCCCGGCAGAGCCGGCCGCCTGTTGCGGACGGTCCCGGCGGCCCTGGTGGCCGTCGCCGGTGCCACCGTGACCGCCTCGCTCACCGGACTCGCCCTGCCCCGGGTCGACCTGCCGTCCTGGAGCAGCCACGCCCTGGCGGGGCTGCCAAAGGGGCCGGTGCTCAGCGTCGTCGCCGCCGTGCTCACCACCACGCTGGTGTGCAGCGTGCAGTCGCTGCTCGGCGCGGTCGCCGTCGACAAACTGGTGGCCGGCCGCCCCGGACCCCAGTCCCGGGTCAAACGCTCCGACCTGGACCGCGAACTGCTCGGTCAGGGCGCGGCCAACATGGTCTCCGGGGCGCTTGGCGGACTGCCGGTCGCGGGGGTCGCGGTGCGCAGTTCGGCGAATGTGCAATCCGGTGCCGTCAGCCGGAACTCCACGATGCTGCACGGCGTTTTCGTAGTAGCCGCCGCGCTGCTGATGGTCCCGGTCCTGGACCTCATCCCGCTCGCCTCGCTCGCCGCCCTGGTGATGGCCGTCGGCATCCAGATGGTGTCCCTGCACCACATCCGCACGGTGACCCGCCACCGTGAGGTCGCGGTGTACGTCGTCACCACCCTCGGCGTGGTGCTCCTCGGCGTCCTGGAAGGCGTGCTCCTCGGGGTCGCCGTCGCCGTGGCCGTCGCCCTGAACCGCCTCGCCCGCACCCGCATCACCCACGAAGAGCAGGAAGGAGTCCATCGCGTACATGTAAGAGGACAGCTGACGTTCCTGGCGGTGCCCCGGCTCAGCAGAGCCCTGCACCTGGTACCCCAAGGCGCTCACGCGGTGGTGGAGTTGGACGGTTCGTTCATGGACCACGCGGCCTACGAGTCACTGCGGGACTGGCGCCGGGCCCACATCGCGCAGGGCGGCTCCGCCGAGCTGACCGGCTGCCGGGTGGGCGTGCGTGCACCGCAGTACGGGCACGGACCGGAGCACGGGCCTCAGCCCGAGCCCCGTGCGGGTCACGGCCGTGGACCGGGCCTCGTCGGATCGGGCCTCGCCCGCCCGGGCGGCGGCGGAGCGGTTGCCGCCGGCCATGAACTCGCCCACGGGGTCGGCGTGTTCCAGCGCGACACCGCTCCCCTGGTACGGGAGGAGCTGGCCCGGCTGGCTCGTGAGGGGCAGCAGCCGTCGCAGCTCTTCCTGACCTGCGCCGACTCCCGGCTCGTCACGTCGATGATCACCTCCAGCGGTCCGGGGGACCTGTTCGTGGTCCGCAATGTCGGGAACCTGGTCCCCCTTCCGGGCGAGGAGAACGGCGACGACTCGGTGTCGGCCGCGATCGAGTACGCGGTGGACGTGCTGAAGGTGCGGTCCATCACGGTGTGCGGCCACTCCGGGTGCGGGGCGATGCAGGCGCTGCTGGACTCCGGGTCCGGGGGCGGCACGAGTCCGCTCGGGCGCTGGCTGCGGCACGCGCTGCCGAGCCTGGCGCGGCTGGCCGACGACGGCCGCTCGGGGGTGCGGCTGGCCGGGCGCGCGGCGGCGGACACGGCGGAACGGCTCTGCCTGACCAATGTGGTCCAGCAGCTGGAGCATCTGCGGGCGCACGACTCGGTGGCGGGCGCGCTGGCGGCCGGCGAGCTGGAGCTGCACGGGATGTACTTCCACGTGGGCGAGGCGCAGGCGTATCTGCTGCGCCGGGCGGACGGTGGGGACGAGGGAGAGGTGTTCGAGGGGGTACCGGGCGCGGAGGAACTGCGCGACCCGGCCTGAGGAAGGGCGGCGGAGACCTGCCGGCGCCGTCCAGGCCGGCGCCGGCGGGCTCCTCGCGATCCGCCACCCGCGACAGGTCTAAACCAATTTTTCGACGACCCTTGTCACCGGGCCCCCGGGTCTGATGAGCTGTGGCCCGGGACACAACGGACACCCTTGGAAAGGGAGATGTCGTGAGCAACGAAAGCCTGGCCAACCTCTTGAAGGAGGAGCGACGCTTCGCGCCGCCTGCTGACCTGGCCGAGAAAGCCAATGTCACGGCCGAGGCGTACGAACAGGCCAAGGCTGACAGGCTCGGCTTCTGGGCCGCGCAGGCCCGCCGGCTGACCTGGGCCAAGGAGCCGAACGAGACGCTGGACTGGTCGAACCCGCCGTTCGCGAAGTGGTTCAAGGACGGCGAGCTCAATGTCGCGTACAACTGCGTGGACCGGCACGTGGAAGCCGGCAACGGCGACCGGGTCGCCATCCACTTCGAGGGCGAGCCCGGCGACAGCCGCGCGATCACCTATGCCGAGCTGAAGGACGAGGTCTCCAAGGCGGCGAACGCCCTGCTGGAGCTCGGAGTCCAGAAGGGCGACCGGGTCGCGGTCTACATGCCGATGATCCCGGAGACGGCGATCGCGATGCTCGCCTGCGCCCGGATCGGCGCCGCGCACTCCGTGGTCTTCGGCGGCTTCTCGGCGGACGCGCTCGCCACCCGCATCCAGGACGCGGACGCCAAGGTGGTCATCACCTCCGACGGCGGCTACCGGCGCGGCAAGCCGTCGGCCCTCAAGCCGGCCGTGGACGAGGCGGCCGGCAAGGCGGGCAACGTCGAGCACGTGCTGGTCGTACGGCGCACCGGGCAGGAAGTGGCCTGGGACGACACACGGGACGTGTGGTGGCACGAGATCGTGGAACGGCAGTCGGCCGAGCACACGCCCGAGGCCTTCGACGCCGAGCACCCGCTGTTCATCCTCTACACGTCCGGTACGACGGGTAAGCCGAAGGGCATCCTGCACACCTCGGGCGGCTACCTCACCCAGGCGTCGTACACGCACTGGGCGGTCTTCGACCTCAAGCCGGAGACGGACGTGTACTGGTGCACGGCCGACGTCGGCTGGGTGACCGGCCACTCGTACATCGTGTACGGGCCGCTGGCCAACGGCGCGACCCAGGTGATGTACGAGGGCACCCCGGACACCCCGCACCAGGGCCGGTTCTGGGAGATCGTGCAGAAGTACGGGGTGACGATCCTGTACACCGCGCCCACCGCGATCCGGACGTTCATGAAGTGGGGCGACGACATCCCCGCGAAGTTCGACCTGTCCTCCCTGCGGGTGCTGGGTTCGGTGGGCGAGCCGATCAACCCCGAGGCCTGGATCTGGTACCGCAAGCACATCGGCGCCGACCGGACCCCCATCGTGGACACCTGGTGGCAGACCGAGACCGGCGCGATGATGATCTCGCCACTGCCTGGTGTCACCGCGACCAAGCCCGGTTCGGCGCAGACTCCGCTGCCCGGCATCTCGGCCACCGTGGTGGACGACGAGGCCCACGAGGTGCCCGACGGCGGTGGCGGCTACCTGGTGCTGACCGAGCCGTGGCCGTCGATGCTGCGCACCATCTGGGGCGACGACCAGCGGTTCCTGGACACCTACTGGTCGCGCTTCGAGGGCAAGTACTTCGCCGGTGACGGGGCGAAGAAGGACGACGACGGCGACATCTGGCTGCTCGGCCGGGTGGACGACGTCATGCTCGTCTCCGGGCACAACATCTCGACGACCGAGGTGGAGTCGGCGCTGGTGTCGCACCCGTCGGTCGCCGAGGCGGCCGTGGTCGGCGCGGCGGACGAGACGACCGGGCAGGCGATCGTCGCCTTCGTGATCCTGCGCGGCACGGCGAACGCCGAGGACGAGGGCCTCGTCAACGCGCTGCGCAACCACGTCGGCGCCACGCTCGGCCCGATCGCCAAGCCCAAGCGGGTCCTGCCGGTGGCGGAGCTGCCGAAGACCCGCTCCGGCAAGATCATGCGCCGGCTGCTGCGCGACGTCGCCGAGAACCGCCAGCTCGGCGACGTCACCACGCTGACGGACTCGACGGTCATGGACCTCATCCAGACGAAGCTCCCGGCTGCGCCCAGCGAGGACTGACCCCGTCCGACGGTCCCGGAGGGGCGCCCGGTGCGAAACGCGCCGGGCGCCCCTTTTGCACCTAGCGTGAGAACCACCTGGCAGTCCCCGGCGCACCTTAGGTAAACTAAGCAAAGTAGCGTCAACCTCACAGCGTGATTCTCAAGGTGTGCCGGGAAGTCTGGTCGGCAGTAGTCCCGTCCTGCCCACCGACCGGAGGTCTTCGTGTCCGCGCCCCGCACCAACGCCGCCCGCAAGGTCCTCGACCGGCTCTCGCTGCCCGAGCGCACCTTCGTGGCGGACGCGCTGCGGACCGAGACCGTCGGCGGCGTGCTGCTGCTGATCGCCACGATAGCCGCGCTGGTCTGGGCGAACATCCCGGCGCTGCACCACGGCTATGAGAGCGTCGGCGACTTCCACTTCGGCCCCGGCGCCCTCGGCCTGAACCTCTCCGTCACCCACTGGGCCGCCGACGGACTGCTGGCGGTCTTCTTCTTCGTCGCCGGCATCGAGCTCAAGCGCGAACTGGTGGCCGGCGACCTGCGGGACCCGAAGGCGGCCGTGCTGCCGGTGGTCGCCGCGCTGTGCGGGATGGCCGTACCGGCGCTCGTCTACACCCTCACCAACCTCGCCGGCGGCGGCTCCACCCAGGGCTGGGCGGTGCCCACGGCCACCGACATCGCCTTCGCTCTCGCCGTGCTGGCCGTCATCGGGACCTCGCTGCCGGGCGCCCTGCGCGCCTTCCTGCTCACCCTCGCGGTCGTCGACGACCTGTTCGCCATCCTGATCATCGCGGTCTTCTTCACCGCCCGGATCGACTTCGCCGCGCTCGGCGGCGCGGTCCTCGGGCTGGCCGTCTTCTGGCTGCTGCTGAGGAAGGGCGTACGCGGCTGGTACGTGTACGTGCCGCTCGCCCTCGTCATCTGGGCGCTGATGTACAACAGCGGGGTGCACGCGACCATCGCCGGTGTCGCCATGGGCCTGATGCTGCGCTGCACCACTCGCCAGGGTGAGCAGCACTCCCCCGGCGAGCACATCGAACATCTGGTGCGTCCGTTGTCGGCGGGGCTCGCCGTCCCGCTGTTCGCGCTCTTCAGCGCGGGCGTGACGGTGTCCGGCGGGGCGCTCGGGGACGTGTTCGGCAAGCCCGAGACGCTCGGGGTGGTCCTCGGGCTGGTCGTCGGCAAGACGGTCGGGATATTCGCCGGGACCTGGCTGACCGCCCGCTTCACCCGGGCCTCGCTGAGCGAGGACCTGGCCTGGGGTGACGTCTTCGCGGTCGCCTCACTCGCCGGCATCGGCTTCACGGTGTCGCTGCTCATCGGCGAACTCTCCTTCGCCGGCGACGCCGTGCTCACCGACGAGGTCAAGGCCGCCGTGCTCACCGGCTCGCTGATCGCGGCCCTGTGTGCCACGGTGCTGCTGAAGATCCGCAACGCCCGCTACCGCCGGCTGGTCGAGGCCGAGGAGCGGGACGAGGACCTCGACGGCATCCCGGACGTCTACGAGCAGGACGATCCGGCGTACCACCTGCGGATGGCGGAGATCTACGACCGCAAGGCGGCCGAACACCGCCGGATAGCCGCCGAGAAAGCCGGACGGGCGGCCGGGTAGGGGACCCGCCGGGCAGGCCCCCGCGAAGCGCCTGGCGGGGCCCGCGAGGGCCGTCGCGGGCACGACCGGGCGGGGGCCGGCGGAGGCGGCCACGGGCACGACGCGCTTGCCTAAGTGCCGGGCGGGGCAGGCGCGCAGGGCAACCGTCCGGCATGATCTGACGAGACGGTACAAAAGACGATGACACGTACGCAGAGGGAGACCGCGATGAGCGCACCCGACGGCAGCCCGGTCGGTGCCGAACGCAGCATCGGCCAGTTGTTCGCCTCGGCCACGGCAGAGATGTCGGCGCTGGTGCACGACGAGATCGCGCTGGCCAAGGCCCAGCTGAAGCAGGACGTCAAGCGGGGCGCGACGAGCGGCGGCGCCTTCTCGGCGGCCGGCGTGCTGCTCCTGTTCTCCCTGCCGATGCTCAACTTCGCGCTGGCGTACGGCATCCGGACCTGGAGCCACTGGAACCTCGCGATCTGTTTCCTGCTCTCCTTCGCGGCGAACGTCCTGGTGGCCGTCGCCCTCGCGCTGATCGGCGTGGTGTTCGCGAAGAAGGCCAAGAAGGGCAAGGGCCCGCAGAAGGTGGCCGCGTCCGTGAAGGAGACGGCCGGCGTACTGCAGAACGCCAAGCCGCATCCGCGTCCGGCACTCCCCAGGGATGACGTGCCGGCCATCGAGGCTGTGGGACGCTCGTCGTCATGAGCGATCCCGCCCCCTCGGCCGTACGGCTCGAAGGCCCCTGGACCCACCGGGACGTCGCCGCGAACGGCGCGCGCTTCCACATCACCGAACTCGGCGACGGCCCGCTGGTCATGCTGGTGCACGGCTTCCCGGAGTTCTGGTGGACCTGGCGGCACCAGCTGGTCGCGCTCGCCGACGCGGGCTTCAGGGCCGTCGCGATGGACCTCAGGGGCGTCGGCGGCAGCGACCGGACCCCGCGCGGCTACGACCCGGCCAACCTCGCCCTCGACATCACGGGCGTGATCCGCTCCCTCGGCGAGCCGGACGCCGCACTGGTCGGCCACGACCTGGGCGGCTATCTGGCATGGACCGCGGCCGCGATGCGCCCCAAGCTGGTACGACGGCTCGCGGTCGTGTCCATGCCGCACCCGCGACGCTGGCGCGCGGCGATGATCCGGGACCGCCGGCAGTCCGCCGCCGCCTCCTACATCTGGGGCTTCCAGCGGCCGTGGATCCCCGAGCGGCAGCTCACCGCCGACAGGGGCGCGCTGGTCGGCCGGCTGATCCGGGACTGGTCAGGCCCACGGCTGCCGGACGACGACGCGGTGGAGACGTACCAGCGGGCCATGTGCATCCCCTCCACCGCGCACTGCTCGATCGAGCCGTACCGCTGGCTGGTGCGCTCGCTGGCCCGCCCGGACGGTATCCAGTTCAACCGCCGGATGAAGCGCCCGGTGCGCGTCCCGACACTGCATCTGCACGGCTCCCTGGACCCGGTGGCCCGCACCCGCAGCGCGGCCGGCTCCGGCGAGTACGTCGAAGCCCCCTACCGCTGGCGGCTGTTCGACGGGCTCGGGCACTTCCCGCACGAAGAGGACCCGGTCGCGTTCTCCACCGAACTGATCAACTGGCTGAAGGACCCCGAGCCGGATCGGTGACCGCGCCGCTGCGCCCGGTATCCGGACCTGCACACCTGTTCTACGAACGGCCACATGCCCCGCGCATAGGCCGATTGAGGGCCGCGCCGGAGGTTATCGACCTTGGGGCGGGGGCAGACGTCGGGGTATGGGCTGGACGCACGACTACAGTGACGCACCCCGCAACCGCCGTACGACGGGCGGTCTGAACTCCCATCGAGGAGCCGTCCCGCAGTTGCCGGGCACGGACCTCAGGGTGGGGATCCCGCACATCCTGCGCCGCCGGGCCCGCTGGGTCTCGGTCCGTCTGCGCCATACCCGCGCATGACCCCTCACAGCGCGCAGCTGTCGGTCCCGACCTGCTGATTCGCGGTACGGCCCCGGGCGATGTCCGCTTGGATCTCGTCGGCCGTGAGGGCGTAACCGGTGTCCGCGTCGTCCAGTGACTTCGCGAAGACGACCCCGTACACCCGGCCCTGCGGCGTGAGCAGCGGGCCGCCGGAGTTGCCCTGGCGGACGGTCGCGTACAGCGAGTAGACGTCACGGCGGACGGTGCCGCGGTGGTAGATGTCCGGGCCGTTGGCGGTGATACGGCCGCGCACCCGCGCGGCACGGACGTCGTACGACCCGTTCTCCGGGAACCCGGCGACGATCGCGCTGTCGCTGGTCCCGGCGTCCGCCGCGGAGAACCTCAGGGCCTTCGCCGGCAGGTCCGGCACGTCGAGTACCGCGATGTCGCGCCGCCAGTCGTAGAGGACGACCTTGGCGTCGTACTTGCGGCCCTCGCCGCCGATCTGGACGGTCGGCTCGTCGACACCGCCGACCACGTGCGCGTTGGTCATGACACGGCGGTCGGCGAAGACGAAGCCGGTGCCCTCCAGGATCTTGCCGCAGCTCTGCGCCGTGCCCGTCACCTTGACGATGGACCGCTTGGCGGTGGTGGCCACCGCGCTGTTCACGAGGGCGGGGTCGGGCGGCGGGACATCGGTGATCGGCTCGTTGGCGAAGGGGCTGAAGACCTGCGGGAAGCCGTTCTGCGCGAGGACCGCGGAGAAGTCGGCGAACCAGGTGTCGGCCTGGTTGGGCAGCGCTCTGGACACCCCGAGGAGCACCTTGGAGCTGCGGACCTCCTTGCCGAGCGTCGGCAGCGTGGTGCCCGCGAGCGCGGAGCCGATCAGCCAGGCGACCAGCAGCATCGCCAGCACGTTCACCAGCGCGCCGCCGGTGGCGTCCAGGGCGCGCGCCGGGGACCATGTGATGTGCCGGCGCAGCTTGTTGCCCAGGTGCGTGGTCAGGGCCTGGCCGACCGATGCGCAGACGATGACGACGACCACGGCGACCACCGCGGCGGTCGTACCCACCTCGGCGTTGTCGGTCACCGCGTCCCAGACGACGGGCAGCGTGTAGACGGCGACGAGCCCGCCGCCCAGGAAACCGATCACCGACAGGATGCCGACGACGAACCCCTGGCGGTAGCCGACGATCGCGAACCACACGGCGGCGACCAGCAACAGGATGTCCAGCACATTCACGGTGGACACCCTGTCATGACCGCCAGTCGAGCGGGACCAGCTTCTCGCGGTCCCAGGAGCGCTCCCATCCGGCGTAGTGCAGCAGCCGGTCGATCACCCCGGCCGTGAACCCCCACACCAAGGTTGATTCGACCAGGAATGCCGGGCCTCGGTGGCCGCTGGGGTGCACGGCGGTGGCCCGGTTGGCCGGATTCGTGAGATCCGCCACGGGGACGGTGAAGACCTTCGCGGTCTCGTTCGGATCCACCACCCCCACCGGGCTCGGCTCGCGCCACCAGCCGAGCACCGGGGTGACCACGAAGTGACTCACCGGGATGTACAGCCGGGGCAGCACCCCGAACAGCTGCACTCCGGCCGGATCGAGCCCGGTCTCCTCCTCCGCCTCGCGGAGAGCGGCCCGCAACGGCCCGTCGGCCTTCGGGTCGCCGTCCCCGGGGTCGAGGGCACCACCGGGGAACGAGGGCTGCCCGGCGTGCGAGCGCAGCGAGCCGGACCGCTCCATGAGCAGCAGCTCCGGCCCCTCCTCACCCTCGCCGAACAGGATCAGCACGGCCGACTGCCGTCCCGCGCCGTTCTCCGGCGGCAGGAAGCGGCTCAGCTGCAGCGGCTGGACCGTCTCGGCGGCCCGCATCACCGGGTCCAGCCACTTCGGCAGGCCTTCCTTGCTGAGCGCCACGTCCGCGTGCGGATCCCCCGTGTGCGCCTTGCCGCCCTGTGTCATGGCATTCCCCGTCCCGCCCCGCTGCCCCGGCCTGCCTGTTCCAACGCCCGAAGCCTCCTTGATCGTTCCGTCTCCCGCCCCTCAGAAGTTCCCTGGGTCACATCCCTGATGCGGCGCTCAGCGGCGGCGCCGGCCTGCCGCCCGCGTCCAGATACGCCTGCGGCGGCTTGAGGCGCTGTCCGGGGAAGCCGCCCTTCTCGTACTTGAGCAGCTTCTTCGCCTTCTCCGGGTCGGTCTCGCCCTCGCCGTAGGCCGGGCAGAGCGGGGCGATGGGACAGACCCCGCAGGCGGGCTTGCGGGCGTGACACATCCGGCGGCCGTGCCAGATCACGTGGTGCGAGAGGTCGGTCCAGTCGCTCTTGGGGAACAGCGCGCCGACGGCCGCCTCGATCTTGTCGGGTTCGCTCTCCGCGGTCCACCGCCAGCGGCGGACCAGCCGCTGGAAGTGCGTGTCCACGGTGATGCCGGGGCGCCCGAAGGCGTTGCCCAGCACGACGAAGGCGGTCTTGCGGCCGACGCCCGGCAGCTTGACGAGGTCTTCGAGCCGCCCGGGGACCTGGCCGCCGAACGACTCCACCAGGGCCTTGGAGAGCCCTATCACCGACTTGGTCTTGGCCCGGAAGAAACCGCACGGCCGCAGGATCTCCTCGACCTCCTCCGGGTTGGCCTCGGCCAGCTCCTCGGGGGTGGGGTACTTCGCGAACAGCGTCGGGGTGGTCTGGTTGACGCGCAGGTCGGTGGTCTGGGCGGAGAGCACCGTGGCGACCAGCAGCTGGAAGGGGTTCTCGAAGTCCAGCTCGGGGTGGGCGTAGGGATAGACCTCCGCGAGCTCGCGGTCGATCCGGCGGGCCCGGCGCACCAGGGCGGTGTGCGACTCGGGCTTCCAGGCCGCCTGCGGCTGCTCGGCGACGGCCTTCCCGGAAGCGGCCCTCTCAGGCGCGGCTTTCTTCGCCGCGGCCTTCTTGGGCCCGGCGGCTTTGGACGCGGGCCGCTCGGCGGCGGTCCGCGCGGCCGCGGTCCTGACCGGTGCCGACTTCTCCGCCACGGCCTTCTTCGCGATGGCCTTCTTCGCGGTGGCCTTCTTCGCGGCGGCCTTCTTCGTCGGAGCCGACTTCTTCGCCGCGGCCGTTTCGGCCACCGCAGTCTTCGCCGTCTTGGCCACCGCCGTCTTGGCTACGGCCGTCTTCGCCACGTCCTTCTTCACCGCTGCCTTCTTTATGGCTTTTGCTGCTTTCGTCGCCTTTTTTGGCTCATCAGAGGCAGGATCGGACCCCTGTTCGCCCACGGCGGAATCACGACGTACAACCACCCGCCCAGCCCCCTTGGCCTGTGCTCTCACCGGCGATTTGGACACTCGGCCAGCCTAGAGCCCGGCACCGACATCCGCCCCGGACCCGGAAGATCAGCCCCCGATTGGACCCCTGCCGCTTACCTCGGGACACCTGTGCGGCATCCTTGTGACAGATCACACTGTTTGAATCGTCCGGCAAAATGGGGAGCACGGTCCCCTGGTACCAAGGGGAAGCAAGATCCCCTGAGCAGGTCGACAAGGAGAGAACTCGTGGACGACGTTCTGCGGCGCAACCCGCTCTTCGCGGCGCTCGATGACGAGCAGTCCGCGGAGCTGCGTGCCTCCATGAGTGAGGTGACCCTCGCGCGTGGCGACTCCCTGTTCCACGAAGGCGACCCGGGCGACCGGCTTTATGTCGTCACCGAGGGCAAGGTAAAGCTCCACCGCACTTCCCCCGACGGCCGCGAGAACATGCTCGCCGTCGTCGGTCCCGGCGAACTGATCGGCGAGCTGTCGCTGTTCGACCCGGGCCCGCGTACGGCGACGGCGACCGCGCTGACCGAGGTCAAGCTGCTGGGCCTGGGCCACGGCGACCTCCAGCCGTGGCTGAACGCCCGTCCGGAGGTGGCCACCGCCCTGCTGCGTGCCGTCGCCCGCCGGCTGCGCAAGACCAACGACGCCATGTCCGACCTGGTCTTCTCCGACGTCCCGGGCCGGGTGGCACGCGCCCTGCTGGACCTGTCGCGGCGCTTCGGTGTGCAGTCCGAGGAAGGCATCCACGTCGTCCACGACCTCACGCAGGAGGAGCTGGCCCAGCTGGTCGGCGCGTCCCGCGAGACCGTGAACAAGGCGCTGGCCGACTTCGCCCAGCGTGGCTGGCTGCGCCTGGAGGCGCGGGCCGTGATCCTGCTGGACGTCGAGCGGCTGGCGAAGCGTTCTCGGTAGTCGCCGTTCCCGGGGGCCACCGCCCCCGGACCTCCGCGTGCCGGCCTTCGGCCTCGTCCTCGATCGCCGGACGGGCTCAGATTTGGTTGCGCCATGGCTGAAACTGTTCCGTCCAGGGGCCTCGACGCCCTGGGCTTCATCGAGCGCGAGGGCTCGCACGCGCGCGTGCCGCACGTTTTCCGCCCGGTGGTCGCCGCCGCCCGCGACCGGCTCCTGGACGTCTTCGGAGCTCGGCTGGACAGCGCCTATCTCTACGGCTCGATCCCCCGCGGCACCGCGCGAGTGGGACGCAGCGACCTGGATCTGGTGGCCGTCCTGCGGGCCGAGCCGACCGGCGCCGACCGGGACGCGGCCCGTGCCCTCGGCGAGGCGCTCGACAAGGAGTTCCCGGAGATCGACGGGGCCGGGACCCTGCTCTGCTCCCGCGCGCGGGTGCTCGACGAACGGGAGCGGTACGACACCGGCTGGTTCGTGGCCTGCCAGTGCACCCCGCTGCTCGGCGAGGACCTCGCCGAGTTCCTGCCCCGCTACCGCCCCGACTCCCTGCTCGCCCGCGAGACCAACGGCGACCTGGCCCGGCACCTGCCGCGCTGGCGGCAGCGGATCGCGGCCGCGGACGACCGCGAGGAGGCCCTGCGGCCCCTGGTGCGCTTCATGTCCCGGCATCTCGTACGGACCGGCTTCACCCTCGTCATGCCCCGCTGGAACGGCTGGACCAGCGATCTGCGGGACATGGCCGCGGCGTTCGCCGAGTACTACCCGGAACGGGCCGGGCAGCTGTGCCGCGCGGCCGGGTCGGGGTACGAGCCGGTCGGCGACCGTACGGTCCTGCGGTCGTACGTCGACGACCTGGGCCCCTGGCTCGCGGACGAGTACGCGCGCGTGCACGGCGTGAAGGCCCCCAGGCCCGAGGGCTGGGAGTAGATCCGGCGTCAGATCAGCCCGTGCTCGCCGAGGTAGTCCAGCTGGGCCCGTACCGACAGCTCCGCGGCCGGCCACAGGGAGCGGTCCACGTCCGCGTAGACGTGGGCGACGACCTCGGCCGGGCTGCGGTGGCCGTTCTCCACGGCCGTCTCGACCTGGGCGAGGCGGTGGGCACGGTGGGCCAGATAGAACTCGACGGCCCCCTGGGCGTCCTCCAGGACGGGTCCGTGGCCCGGCAGGACCGTGTCGACACCGTGGTCGACGGTCAGGGAGCGCAGCCGCCGCAGCGAGTCCAGGTAGTCGCCCAGACGGCCGTCCGGGTGGGCCACCACGGTCGTGCCGCGCCCGAGGACGGTGTCGCCGGTCAGGACCGCACGGTCGGCCGGGAGGTGGAAGCTGAGGGAGTCCGCGGTGTGACCGGGGGTGGACACGACCCGCAGCTCCAGGCCGCCGGTGGTGATCACGTCGCCGGCCGCCAGTCCCCCGTCGCCCAGGCGCAGCGCCGGGTCGAGGGCACGCACGCGCGTGCCGGTCAGCTCGGCGAAGCGGACGGCGCCCTCGGCGTGGTCGGGGTGGCCGTGGGTCAGGAGGGTGAGCGCGATGCGCCTGCCCATCTTCTCCGCCGTGTCGACGACGTTCTGGAGGTGACCGTCGTCCAGTGGGCCGGGGTCGATCACGACGGCCAGGTCGGAGTCGGGCTCGGCGACGATCCAGGTGTTGGTGCCGTCCAGGGTCATCACGGAGGCGTTGGGTGCCAGCACGTTGACGGCCCGCGCGGTGGCGGGACCCGACAGGACCCCGCCGCGCGGCTGACCGGGCAGGGCTGCTGCGTTCGTCATGCTCAGGCTCCCCCGGTCGTGAGGTCGGTCGGTATGCGCTTGGTGAACTCGCCGTGGCCCGGCCAGGTCAGGACGATCTCGCCGTCCTCCAGGCGGGCGCGGGCCAGCACCGGCGTCATGTCCCGCGCGGGCGCCGCGGCGAGCGCCTCGGCGGCCGTGCCGTACGGCATCAGCTGGCGCAGGGTCGCGATGGTGGGCGGCATCATCAGCAGCTCGCCCTTGTCGTACCCGGCGGCCGCCTCCGACGGGCGGATCCACACCGTGCGGTCGGCCTCCGTGGAGGCGTTGCGGGTGCGCTGGCCCTGTGGGAGGGAGGCGACGAAGAACCAGGTGTCGTAGCGGCGGGTCTCGAACTCCGGGGTGATCCAGCGCGTCCACGCGCCCAGCAGGTCCGAGCGCAGTACCAGGCCCCGCCGGTCGAGGAACTGGGCGAAGGACAGGTCACGCGCGACCAGAGCCGCACGGTCGGCCTCCCAGTCGTCCCCGGTGGTGTCCCCGACCACGGCGTCCGCGGCCGGGCCCGCGAGCAGGACGCCGGCCTCCTCGTACGTCTCCCGCACGGCCGCGCAGACGATCGCCTGGGCGCCCGCCTCGTCGACGCCGAGCCGCTGGGCCCACCACGCGCGCGTGGGGCCCGCCCAGCGGACCTGGTGGTCGTCGTCGCGCGGGTCGACGCCGCCGCCGGGATACGCGTACGCGCCGCCGGCGAAGGCCATGGAGGCGCGTCTGCGCAGCATGTGGACCACGGGACCGCCGGGGGTGTCCTTCAGGAGCAGGACGGTCGCCGCGCGCTTCGGGGACACCGGCACGAGGGTGCCCTCCGCGTGTGCGCGGATGCGGTCCGGCCACTCCGGGGGATACCACTGTCCATCGGCCATTACCGGAGGCTATCCCGTGGGGAGCGAATGTTCGAGAGGGGCTCCGGGGCACCCGGATGTGCCGCGGAGGAGGCGGCCCGGTACGGCCGCCCCGGCCATCCCGGGCGCCTGGTGCAGCAGCAGCGGCGACGGCCGACAGCGGCGATCCGGGACAGCCTCAGCGGTGATCCGGCGGGGCCAGAGTGACGATCCGGTACGGCCATGGCGGACGCGGCCGGGGGCGGACATCGCCGCCCCCGGCCCGACGCGGCTTCCGCGGCCCAGCCCGCTGCGGTCACCGCGGCGGGCAGACGCGATCACGGCAGGGCAGCGACGGAGGCGGTTACGGCAGGGCACCGACCGCAGGCGGTCACGGCAGCAGTTCGACCTGGACCTCGACCTCGACCGGCGCGTCCAGTGGCAGTACCGCGACGCCCACCGCGCTGCGCGCGTGCACGCCCTTGTCGCCGAGGACCTCGCCGAGCAGCTCGCTGGCGCCGTTGATCACGCCGGGCTGGCCGGTGAAGTCGGTCGCGGAGGCGACGAAGCCGACGACCTTCACGACGCGCGCGACGCGGTCCAGGTCACCGGCGACGGACTTCACGGCGGCCAGGGCGTTCAGCGCGCAGGTGCGGGCCAGTTCCCTGGCCTCCTCCGCGGTGACCTCGGCGCCGACCTTGCCGGTGACCGGAAGCTTGCCGTCCACCATCGGCAGCTGGCCGGAGGTGTAGACGTACACCCCCGACTGGACGGCCGGCTGGTAGGCGGCGAGCGGCGGGACGACCGCCGGCAGCGAAAGACCGAGTTCGGCCAGCTTGGCCTCGACGGAGCTCGTCACGGCTTCTCCCGCTTCAGGTAGGCCACCAGCTGCTCGGGGTTGTTGGGCCCGGGCACGACCTGGACGAGCTCCCAGCCGTCCTCGCCCCAGGTGTCCAGAATCTGCTTCGTGGCATGGACGAGCAGCGGCACGGTTGCGTATTCCCACGAACGATGGCGAGAATCAGCCATGACAACACCCCAGGTGGTAAGCGGTATGAACCTTCACGTCGCAGGCTACACACGACAGTCCTACGGACGGGTCAACGGTAGCGAGGCAAGCCCCGCGAGCCAGCGCGACGCCAACGCCGCACGGTTCGAGGCATTCGCCGCTGAGGCTGCCAGGCAGGGCCGTGAAGCCATCTGGTGCGGGCACTATGAGGACGTTGGTATCTCGGCCTACAGTGGGACAGAACGGCCGGATTTTGAGCGGCTGTTGCGTGACTGCCGAGTGGGCCGAATCAATGCCGTAATCGTCTACAACATCAGCCGACTGTCTCGACTCGAACCACTCGACGCGCTGCCCATCGTGAATGAGCTGATGTCGCTGGGGGTCACGATTGTCTCTGTGGCCGAAGGCATGTTCCGGCCCGGCGAAGTCATGGACCTGATCCACCTGATCTTCCGCCTCGACGCAGCGCACCAGGAGTCCAAGAACAAGTCGACGGCCGTCCGTGACGCTGCTGCCCTGGCCCGTTCGCTGGGCGGTTACGTAGGCGGGAAGGCGCCATACGGCCGCAGACTTCAGCAGGAGAACCGAACGGCCCCCGGCGGTAAGCCTGTCGCTGTACAGACCCTCATCACTGAGCCGGATGAGGCGGAGGTTATCCGGCGCGTCGTGAAGGCTCTGCTCGCTGGCACTGACTCCGTCCATTCGATCTGCTCGACGCTGAACGCCGAGGGGGTCCCGACCCTGGGTGCCTCGCGCGGGAAGCGTACGGCCGGTAGCTCATGGCACCCCAAGACGCTTATCCGCATGCTTCGTCACCCGCATATCGCTGGCTTCCACGCTGAGGCCACCTACGACGCCAGCAGGCGGGTAACCGGGCACCGGGTACAGCGGGACACCGACGGTAAGCCGGTCCGCGCATGGGAACCGATCCTCAGCGAAGCTGACTGGTTCGCCGTACAGGAATGGCTCGACGCCCGGCCGGTCCGCATGAATGAGCACCGGACTACGGCGCTGCTCTCGTCCATGGGCGTACTGGTCTGTGCGTGTGGCTGCTCGATGTCCGCCAACAACTCAGCGCGCCCCAGCTACTTCTGCAACCGCCCGGCAGGCAAGCCGCTGAGCACTGCCCCTGGTGACCATGAGGGTCGCAGCTACATTTCGCGCGCCGCCCTTGACGATCATGTGGTCCGGCGCATTTTCGCGCTGATTGCGGCAGCGGAATGGGATGAGGAGTCGCGGGAGATCCTCACGCGCGTCACCGCGCACTACGCCGAGGTGAACGAGACGCCGGAGGCAGCGCAGGAACGACAAGCGGTCATCCAGGAGCGGGCGGACGCTACGCGGGCTCTGACGCAGTTGTACGACGACCGTGACCTGTACGCCGGTGACCCCGTCGGACGGGCACGCTGGCAGGAAGACATCCGAACTCAGCAGGAGCGGCTACATGCCGCCGACAGCAGGCTGGAGGCACTCGGGCAGGCTGGTTCGCCGGTGCTGCCCATTGGCGCGTGGACCGAGTCGGACAACGGTGACCCGCTGGGTCCGGGGTCCTGGTGGGAGTCGGCGACGCTGGCCGACCGGCGTGACTTCGTGGCGCTGTTCTGCAAGCGCGTGACCGTGCGGAAGGCGCTGCCCAGCGAAAAAAGCCGAGGCAGCAAGGCACCCACCGTGATCGAGGGGCGCGTGTCCACCGAGTGGGTGTAGGCGCCCCCTGGGCCTCCTAGGGCTTTCTCTTGCCCGCAGACAGCCTTACCGCACGCTGGGAAGCCTTGCGCTCCTAGAGGTGCATGGCACGTCGGTGTGGCTGACGGCAGTGACGAATTGGCTCGCCCCATCAATGCGCTGGCCTGCGGAAATGACGAAGGTGACGTTCGGGGTGTCACTTCGGCATTGCGCTACAGCGAGAGATGGTTTTGTGTCTCTCTAATCACCTACTCGTGTTCGGACCTGTTCAAATGAGGTAGCTCGATCGCCCCTTCCGGGGGGTATCCGGCCCCCAGCAAGTCACCTGATCGGCTGCTCACCTACGAGGCAGCGCGGGCCAGCCACAGCAAGAAGGAGTTACGCGCTTGCCGATGTACATAGAGAACGCTCGCGCCCGCGCAGCGCTCGCCGTCGCCGCACAGCACGCCGACAAGGCCCCGAACCCGCTCCCGTTCCTTTGGGATGGTTCCGCGTGGGCCACTCCATCGGGCGAGCGGCGTGATCTCCCACTGATTCGTGGCGGGATGGGTGACTGGCTGGCCAGCCTTGCCAAGGAGCTTGACTCTTGCCACGCGTGTCACAACGGTGCGCCCGATCCCAAGCGCGCCGCACAACTGAGGCAGAAAGCAGAGCACCTGCTGATCTCTATTGACCCGCTGGATACCGCGAACGCTGAGTACATACGCGCCGACGTTGCACTACTGCACGCCGAAGCCGACATGCTTGAGGTGGCAGTGACCTTTGGGGAGGTGACGGCCCTCAAGGCGGTGTCCGATGAGGTCCTGTCCGCCCCCAACGGGAGGGCAGCTCATCTGCTCTCGCTGGCCTCTCAGTTCGACGCTTTCCGCGCGCCGATGCGTGACCCTGCGGAGTGGGTGAAGCGTCTCGGCGACGCGCCGCGAACCGTTCACGTCCGTACATCTGCCGTGTGGGATGCGTTCTGCCTGGCTGAGCCGGGGGTGGTCCGCTCACTGGGTGCAGTGGCGGGCAAGCGTGCCTTGTTCGCTGCAATGGACAAGCGTTTCGGTGCGCGCCGGAAGCTGGGGGGGTACGAGGGTTGGCGTGGTGTGGCACTTCCGGACGCGGGTGTCCCGTCTTAAACGGTCTGCCCCCCACCCAGGCCGGTGACCCGGGGGACAGATCGGTTGAGACGTCAGCGTGCTGAAGATCTCGATTGATCTGGTCCCGGGCGACTGAGTGCCGGACGTCGTCCCCGCTGATCTGGTCCGCTGTTATGCGTCCCGGGCGGCTTCCTGAGCTGCACGCTCCAGTCGGCTCCGATGAAAGGTGAGGGCAAGTTCTTCTTCACGATGATGGTTGCCTTTGCTGAACTTGAGCGCGACATGATCGTTGAGCGCACTCGGGCAGGTCTCAACGCTGCCAAGGCCCAGGGGCGTACGGGCGGACGACCGACCGTGATGGACGCTGACAAGCTCGCTGCGGCCAAGGCGCGCAAGGCCAAGGGGGAGAGCGTTACGGCCATCGCCAAGGCGCTCAACGTGTCCCGCGCGACGCTGTACCGGGCGCTTGCCGACATGGAGTGATCCGGCCGACTTGGGAGACCGTCTGCCCGGCGTGGTGGACGGTCTTTCTCGTGTCTGGTACCGGGGGGGGTGGGCCAATCTCTGAGCGAAGACACCCTGGGGACCCGGCCCCCAGCTCCGCACGCATCGCCGCGAAATTTCGACCGGGGGGCATCCCGGATCAGCCCTGATCTGTGTGGCGCCCGCACTGCGGGGCTTCGACGATTGTCGTACCTGTCACACGACCGGGCAGGTTCCGTGCCCCTTGTGCCCGGTTGGATCGCTGGCGAGATGGCAGCCCCGTTGAGGCTGGAGGAGCACGCATAGTCGCAGGTCGGACGACGACAACTAGCTAGTGACATGGTTTGTGGCGTAACTTTTGCGTATTCCCACTTGGTCATGGGGCCGACTGTATCCGCTGTGACGGACGGGACACGTGGCCGACCGTACGCACGGTTATCCACAGCCTCCCGCGTGAGTCTCCGGCCGAATGGTTAGTCTCGAAGATGTGAGCAGGCTCCAGGTCGTCAGCGGCAAGGGCGGGACCGGAAAGACGACGGTCGCCGCCGCACTCGCGCTGGCCCTCGCGACCGAGGGGAAGCGGACGCTTCTCGTGGAGGTCGAGGGTCGGCAGGGCATCGCCCAGCTCTTCGAGACGGAGGCGTTGCCCTACGAGGAGCGGAAGATCGCGGTCGCGCCGGGAGGTGGTGAGGTCTTCGCGCTGGCCATCGATCCCGAACTTGCGCTTCTGGACTACCTCCAGATGTTCTACAAGCTCGGCGGGGCCGGCCGGGCCCTGAAGAAGCTCGGCGCGATCGACTTCGCCACCACCGTCGCACCGGGCCTCAGGGACGTCCTGCTGACCGGCAAGGCGTGCGAGGCGGTGCGCAGGAAGGACAAGTCGGGCCGGTTCATCTACGACTACGTCGTCATGGACGCCCCGCCCACCGGCCGCATCACCCGCTTCCTGAACGTGAACGACGAGGTGGCCGGGCTGGCCAAGATCGGCCCGATACACAATCAGGCGCAGGCCGTGATGCGGGTGCTGAAGTCCAGGGAGACGGCCGTCCACCTGGTCACCCTCCTGGAGGAGATGCCGGTCCAGGAGACCGCCGACGGCATCGCCGAACTGCGGGCCGCGCGGCTGCCGGTCGGGCGGGTCATCGTGAACATGGTGCGGCCGCAGGTGTTGGACGCGGCCGACCTGGAACTCGTACGGACCGTGCCGCGCACCGCCGTGGCGCAGGCGCTGTCCGCCGCCGGTCTGGGCGGGGCGCGCCGCGACGGGAAGGCCGGGCAGCTGGTCGGCCCGCTGCTCGCACAGGCCACCGAGTACGCCGAGCGGTACGCGCTGGAGCACGAACAGCGCACGGTCCTCGCCGAGCTGGACCTGCCGCGGCACGAACTGCCGCTGCTCGTCGAGGGGATGGACCTGGCAGGCCTGTACGAACTCGCCACCGAGCTGCGGAAACAGGGGATGTCATGACTTCGGACCCGGACCCGGCGCAGGACGGCACGCGCCGGCTGGCCCACGCGCCCGCGCTCGACGTCGACGCGCTGCTCGACGACCCGAACACCCGGATCGTGGTGTGCTGCGGCTCGGGCGGGGTCGGCAAGACGACGACCGCGGCGGCGCTGGGGCTGCGGGCCGCCGAGCGCGGCCGCAAGGTGGTCGTGCTCACCATCGACCCGGCGAAGCGGCTGGCGCAGTCCATGGGCATCGACTCGCTCGACAACGTGCCACGGAAGGTGAAGGGCACCGAGGAGCGGGGAGAGCCGTCACCCGGGGACGCGGCCGCGGCCGGCGGACAGGGCGCGGGCGGCGATCCGGCGGTGGACGACGGGCGGCGGCCCGGCGGCGAACTGCACGCCATGATGCTCGACATGAAGCGCACGTTCGACGAGGTCGTCGAGGCGCACGCGGACGCCGAGCGGGCGGCGGCCATCCTGGCCAACCCCTTCTACCAGTCGCTCTCAGCGGGCTTCGCGGGCACGCAGGAGTACATGGCTATGGAGAAGCTGGGCCAGCTGCGGGCCCGGGACGAGTGGGACCTGATCGTCGTCGACACCCCGCCGTCGCGTTCCGCGCTGGACTTCCTGGACGCGCCGAAGCGGCTGGGCTCCTTCCTGGACGGCAAACTGATCCGTCTGCTCACCGCGCCGGCGAAGCTGGGCGGCCGCGCGGGCATGGCCTTCCTGAACGTCGGCATGTCGATGATGACCGGCACCCTCGGCAAACTGCTCGGCGGCCAGCTGCTGAAGGACGTGCAGACGTTCGTGGCCGCGATGGACACGACGTTCGGCGGGTTCCGCACGCGCGCCGACGCGACGTACAAGCTGCTTCAGGCGCCCGGTACGGCCTTCCTGGTGGTGGCGGCTCCGGAGCGGGACGCACTGCGCGAGGCCGCGTACTTCGTGGAGCGGCTGGCCGCGGAGGACATGCCGCTGGTCGGTCTGGTCCTCAACCGTGTCCACGGCAGCGGCGCCGACCGGCTGTCCGCCGAGCGGGCGCTCGCCGCCGCGGAAAACCTCGAGGTCGCGGAAAATCTTGAGGAGCCCCGCATTGTGGATCAGGGTGACGGGAAAGCTGGACTTCGTAACTCTCCCGACACGTACGGCAGTTCTGAATCATCCGCGTCCGAGTCCGACGGCTCCCCCTCGTCCGGACCCGACGGGACGACGACGCCCCAGCCCCTCCCGGCAGCTCCGGTCTCTGCGGCATCCCAGGCGGACGAATCCCCCTCGTCCCAGCCCGAGCCCGGCTCCTCCGGCGACCCGGCCCGCACCGTGGACCAGCTCACCGCAGGCCTGCTGAGGCTGCACGCCGAGCGCATGCAGCTGCTCTCCCGCGAGCAGCGCACACGTGACCGCTTCACCGCACGTCACCCCGAGGTGGCCGTGGTCGAAGTGGCCGCGCTGCCCGGCGATGTGCATGACCTCGCGGGACTGCGGGACATCGGCGACCGGCTCGCGGCCGGCCGGACGGAGCTGCCGTAGCCGGCCCGCCGTACACCGGCGGCCAAACCGGTCGCATGCCTGCGGAGTCTCCGGACGGACTATGCCTCCGGTAGGACCGGCAAGGTCGTTCAGTGGCTCGTGCGGCGGGTGAGTCAGCTCACTGCCGCGTAGTTCTCGTACACCTCGTCGTTGTCGAGGGGGACGATGCCGGTCCCCCGCTCGTATTCCGAGCGCGCTGTCTCCAGGAGCCTGCGCCAGGAGGTCACGGTGGGCCGCCTGCGCAGCAGTGCGCGGCGCTCCCGCTCGGTCATTCCTCCCCACACGCCGAATTCGACGCGATTGTCGAGCGCGTCGGCCAGGCACTCCGTGCGTACCGGACACCCGGTGCACACCGCCTTGGCCCTGTTCTGCGCTGCTCCCTGAACGAACAGTTCATCCGGATCGGTAGTGCGGCAGGCGGCCTGCGCACTCCAGTCGGTTACCCAGCCCATACCGGCGCCGTCCTCTCCCGAATCGAGGCTCCCCCACGGCGGCAGCGGCATATTCACCGCCGCCAGTTGAGGACGTTACGGAAGGTGGGCACAGCGCAACACCCCCTTCGGGCCCAATCTTGAATGGCCCGAACGGACTATGGGTAAGCGGCAGATCACCCGCGGGAGTGAGCTGACGACATCCGTGATCATCCCGGCAATCCGGGACAGCTCTGGCGCGCCACAACGGACGCCGGATGACACACGAGGCGGATTCGGACACACCATCAACACGTCACCCGAAAAAATGGACGGGTTCCGGAACGATTCGGGGTCGCCGGACGTATTGATACGTGGCCGCGCTGCTGTGACAGTTGAGAGCAGCTTAGGCCAAGGCCTGCACGTGTGTCCGGCGAATGGCAAGGTAGACCGTTCATGTCGTCGTGCCGTGCGCCGGGCCACGCAGGCTCCGTGCGGCCCGGTCCCGTATGTCACGATCCGGCACTGGAACATCCCGAGAGCCACCCGCTCACGCGGAATGCTCAGCCCTACGGATTAGGCTGCCCCCATGCCAAAGAAGCGCTCGGGCGGCGGTCTGTCGACCACGCAGCAGGCCGCCAAGTTCCTCGGTGTCAGTGTGCTCGCGGGAGCCGTGATGGCGGGCATCGCACTGCCCGCGGCCGGCGCCCTGGGTCTCGCGGCCAAGGGTTCGGTCCAGGGCTTCGACGACATCCCGGCCAACCTGAAGAGCCCGCAGCTCAGCCAGCGGACGAGGATCCTCGACAGCAAGGGCAACCAGATCGCCCAGGTCTACTCCCGTGACCGCACGGTGGTGGAGCTCAAGGACATCTCGCCGTACATGCAGAAGGCGATCGTCGCGATCGAGGACTCGCGCTACTACCAGCACGGCGCCATCGACCTGAAGGGCGTGCTGCGCGCGCTGAACAAGAACGCGGTGAGCGGCGGCGTCGCCCAGGGTGCCTCCACCCTCACCCAGCAGCTGGTGAAGAACTACTTCATCGAGGAGGCCGGCGACGACCCCACCAAGGTCGCCGAAGCCACCCAGCAGACCCTCGGCCGCAAGGTCAAGGAGCTGAAGTACGCGATCCAGCTGGAAGAGAAGCTCGGCAAGAAGAAGATCCTCGAGAACTACCTGAACATCACCTTCTTCGGCGAGCAGGCCTACGGCATCGAGGCCGCCTCCCAGCGCTACTTCTCCCAGCACGCCAAGAACCTCAACCTCCAGCAGTCGGCCCTGCTGGCCGGCATCGTGCAGTCGCCGAGCCGCTACGACCCGGTCAACGACGAGGCCGAGGCCACCAAGCGGCGCAACGTCGTGCTGGAGCGCATGGCCCAGCTCGGTGACATCTCCCAGGCGGAGGCCGCCAAGGCCAAGGAGGCCCCGCTCGGCCTGCACGTCACCCAGCCCAAGAACGGGTGCATCACCGCCACCAGGGGCGCCGGGTTCTTCTGCAAGTACGTCGAGAACGTCTTCCTCACCGACCCGACCTTCGGCAAGACCCGCGAGGCGCGCGCCAAGCTCTGGAACCAGGGCGGCCTGACCATCCGGACCACCCTGGACCCGCAGGCCCAGGACTCGGTGCAGTCCTCGATCAAGGACCACGTCTACAAGGCCGACTCGGTCGCCGCGGCCGCCACCCTCGTGGAGCCCGGCACGGGCAAGATCCTCGGGATGGGCCAGTCGAAGCCGTACGGCTACAACAAGAACGAGACCGAGTACAACTTCTCGGTCGACCGGGACTACGGCGGATCCAACTACGGCTTCCCGACGGGTTCGACGTTCAAGCCGTTCGTGGCCGCGGCCGCCATCGAGGGCGGCAAGCCGGCGACGCAGGAGTACTCGGCGCCGTACAAGATGAACTACCCGAGCCCCGTCCAGCAGTGCGACGGCAAGCAGTGGGTCAACACGGAGAACGAGCAGGTCGAGAACGAGAACGAGTCCGAGGTCGGGCCGTACCAGATGAAGAAGGCGATGGCGAAGTCCATCAACACCTACTTCGTCCAGCTGATCTCCGACATCGGCCTGTGCCCGGTGGTCAAGATGACCGACGCGCTCCACGTCCACCAGGGCGACGGCTCGAAGCTCCCGCAGACCCCGTCCATCGCCCTCGGCGCGATCGGCCTCTCCCCGCTGACCATGGCGAGCGCGTACGCCACCTTCGCCGACCGCGGCATGTACTGCACGCCGGTAGCCATCGAGTCGATCACCCAGAAGGTCGGCAACGAGCAGAAGTCCCTGGCCGTGCCGAAGTCGACCTGCTCGCGTGCGATGAGCGAGAAGACCGCCGACACCATCAACACCCTGCTGCGCGGAGTGGTCGACTCCGGTACCGGCCAGGAGGCCGGCCTGGACGACCGCGAGAGCGCCGGCAAGACGGGTACGACGGACTCCCGCAAGAACGCCTGGTTCGTCGGCTACACCCCCAACCTCGCGGGCGCGGTCTGGGTCGGCAGCGCCAAGCAGAACGTCGAGATGACCAACATCACCATCGGCGGCGTCTACCACGGCGAGGTCTACGGCGCCGACACGCCCGGCCCGATCTGGAAGGACGCCATGACCGGCGCTCTGGAGGGCAAGCAGACGGAGTCCTTCAACCTCGTCGACATCCCGGACGAGGAGGACCACGACAAGGGCAAGGGGAACGGCGACGGTCACGGCCGCGGCGACGACACCGGCGGCCTGATCGGCGGTCTCATCGGCGGCCCGGCGAACGGCGGCGCGGCGAACGGCGGGAACAACGGCGGCAACTCCACCCCGAACCCGACGTTCTCCTTCCCCGACGGCTTCATCCAGGGCAACGGAAACGGCGGGAACAACGGGAACGGCGGACGCCGGAACTGACGCGCCCGCGAGTACGACGGCGGGGCCGCACCTCGTGACAGAGGTGCGGCC
>NZ_JBHZAN010000029.1:126950-153665 GCF_042754285.1 Streptomyces sp. NPDC059224 | reverse complement strand
GTAAGATTATTTCCAGGCTTTTTTATACCAGCCGGAATAAAACAAGGGGGCCTTCAACCCCGCGCCCCCCGCCTTCGTGCCCCGCCGGCCCGCCCCCACCGCCACCGGCGCGCCCCCCCGGGCCCCCCCCCGCCGTGCCGGCGACGGGCCGTCAGTCACGGACCGCACGGATCGCACGGATCGCACGGAACAGCAGCTCGCCCGACTCGGCCCACCGGTCCACCACGTCCGTACGGCCGTGCAGCACGTCCGAGATGTGCTGCGTGCCGAAGAAGGCGGAGACCAGCACCCGTGCGGCCGCCTGCGGCGAGACCCCCTCCCGCAGCTCGTCCGCGTCGGCGGCGGCGACCAGCAGGGACTCCAGCAGCTCCGTCCAGTCCACGTACGGCGTCGGCAGTTCCGCGTCGATGTGCGGGCGCTCGATCTGCAGGCGTGCCCCCGCCTGCACGATCACGTCGTCGCGGAAGGCCAGGGCCGCCCGCTCCGGGCGGATCGCCGCCTCGGCCGGCGGTGTGCTCGTCGAGCGCGGGCGGCACAGACTGCTGATCGACGTGGGTCTCGGCGGCAACGTCCTGTCGCCCGCGCTCGGCGTCTCCCGCGGCGGCGCCCTGCTGAAGACGCTGCGGGGGCTCCGGGTGGCCCCGGAGTCCGTGGGTACGGTGGCCTTCACCCACCTGCACACCGACCACACCGGGGTCGGCTTCGTCCCGGACCGGCACCAGGAGCTGCACAAGGCGTTCCCGGGCGCCGACTACCTGGTGGCGGCGGCCGAATGGAGTCCGTTCTGGCGGGGCGAGATCACGGTGGGGGCGCCGTCCTGGGACGGCTTCATGGTGCCGATGTCCCGCGTGCTGCGGCAGTTCGGGAACGGCGACGAGGTGTGGCCGGGCGTCACCGCCCTGATCACCCCGGGCCACAGCCCGGGGCACACCACCTACGTGGTCTCGGCGTCGCGCGGCCGCCGGATCCTGGTCCTCGGGGACGCCTTCCACACGCCCGCGCAGCTGACCCACCCCGAGTGGCCCTCCGGCCCGGACGTGGACGTCGAAGGTGTGCTGGAGGCCCGCAGGACCCTGCTGGAGCAGTTGCTGGCACCCCGCACGTACGCCTTCGCGTTCCACTTCGGCGACCAGGCCTTCGGCCGCGCCGTACGGGACGCGTCCGGTGGCGGCCGGCACCGGCCCGGGCACTCCTGCCCAGCCCGGTCCGGCTCCCCTGACCCGCCGCGGTCTCAGCTCTCGTCGGGGGCCAGGCGCAGCGAGATGGAGTTGATGCAGTACCGCTGGTCGGTCGGCGTCCCGTAGCCCTCGCCCTCGAAGACGTGCCCGAGGTGCGAGCCGCACCGCGCGCAGCGCACCTCGGTGCGCACCATCCCGTGGGTGCGGTCCTCGACCAGTTCGACCGCGTCGGTGTCCTTCGGGTCGTAGAAGGACGGCCACCCGCAGTGGGACTCGAACTTCGTGGTGGAGGTGAACAGCTCCGCACCGCAGGCACGACAGGAGTAGACACCCTTGGTCTTGGTGTCGGTGTACTCACCGACGAAGGCCGGCTCGGTCGCCGCCTGACGCAGCACGGCGTACTCGGCCGGGGTCAGCTCCGCCCGCCACTGCTCGTCCGGCTTGTCGACGTCGTACGACATGACTCTCAGCCCCTTACTTCGCCAGGCGTTCAAGGATCTTCGGGCCCAGGTCGGTCACATCGCCCGCGCCCATGGTGAGAACCAGATCACCGGGCTTCGTCATTCCCGCGAGCACGGAGGGGACCTCGGCCTTGTCGTGGACGGCGGTGACGTCGGCGCCCGCGGCCCGTGCCGCCTCGATGATCAGCTCGCTGGTGACACCGGGTACCGGGTCCTCGCGCGCCGGGTAGATGTCCAGGACCACCGACGCGTCCGCGAGGGCCAGCGCCTCGCCCATCTCCTTGCCCAGCTCCTGGGTGCGGGAGAACAGGTGCGGCTGGAAGACGACCAGGATCCGGGCGTCGCCGGCGGCGGCGCGCATGGCCTCCAGGTCGGCGGTCATCTCGGTGGGGTGGTGGGCGTAGGAGTCGATCACCTGGACGCCGGCCGCCTCCCCCTTGAGCTGGAGGCGGCGCTTGACGCCCGTGTACGCGGCGAGAGCGGGCGCCAGCTCGGCGGCAGGGACCCCGAGGGCCACGCCCGCGGCGAGCGCGGCGACGGCGTTGTGCGCGTAGTGCCGGCCGGGCACCGAGACCGTGAAGGTCAGCCCGGTCCCCTCCATCTCGATGGTGACCTCGCTCTTCAGACCCTGCGGTACGACGGACAGCACCCGCACGTCGGCGTCGGCGGCGGCGCCGTAGGTCACCGTCCGGACCTTCCCGCCCAGCCGCCGGGTCAGCTCCCGCGCGCCCTCCTGGTCCGCGTTGATCACCAGCGTGCCACCGGGCACGATCCGGCCGGCGAAGGTCTCGAAGGACTCGTAGATCTCGTCCATGGAGGCGTAATTGGCGTGGTGGTCGAGCTCCACGTTGAGGACGATGGCGACCTCGGGCGCGTACTTGTGGAAGCTGCGGTCCGATTCGTCCGCCTCGGCGACGAAGATCTCGCCCTCGCCGTGCAGGGCGTTGGAACCGGGGGCGCCCAGGTCGCCGCCGATGGCGTACGACGGTTCGCGGCCCAGCTCGGTCAGCGAGACGGCCAGCATCGAGGTGGTCGTGGTCTTGCCGTGGGTGCCCGCGACGGCGATCGGCCGCGCGCCGTCCATCAGGGCGGCGAGGGCGTCCGAGCGGTGCACCACGGGGATGCCCAGCTCGGCCGCGCGCGCCAGCTCGGGGTTGTCCGCGCGGATCGCCGACGAGACGACGACACAGCTGGCGTCGTCGGCCAGGTGCCCGGCCGCGTGTCCGATGTGCACGGTGACGCCCAGCGCCCGCAGCGCCTCGGCGGTGGCCGACTCCTTGGCGTCGCTCCCGGCCACCTCGGCGCCGCGCTGGGCGAGGATCTTGGCGATCCCGGACATCCCGGCGCCGCCGATCCCGATGAAGTGCGGTCGCTCCATGGCGGAAGGAAGGCCGGGTGCCATGTGTTTCTCCCCAGATACGGTGCGTGCGAAAGCAGTCTTAGCCTATGTGCTCAGCCACCGGGTGCCGTGCAACGGGCACCCGCGTCAGCGCCCCTTCGAGGGGGCGCGAGGCCGTGTCGACACGCGGCTCCGCCGCAGGGGCGCGACCAGCCACGACGCATCCGCACCCGCCGGCGCCCCCGTCCCGCCGGCGCCTACGCCTTGCTGTGCGAGAACAGCTTCAGCACCGGCACGCCCACCTTGTGCCGCGCCCGGGACGCCCAGTCCCGGTGGAAGAACTCCTCCACGTAGTGCGGATCGGTCAGCACGATCACCTCGTCCGCGCCGACCTCTTCCACCACCGATCTGAGCGCGTCCAGCGGGTGGTCCTCGACCATCCGCCCGTGCGCCGTGCTCCCCGCCGCCCGCAGGGCCGCCAGGGACACGTCCAGCGCCTGTTCGGCCGGACCCTTCGCCGCGTCGCCCTCCGGCGTCTCCCGCTCGCGTGCGGCTTCGTCCAGTTCGCCGAGTGCGATGTCGTCGATGGCCCGCAGCAGGCGGTCCGCCTGGTCTCCGCGCGGCTGCAGCAGTACGTGGAAGGTGACCTGCTCGTCCCCGTGCAAGGTGGTGACGAATTCCACGTCGGCGGACGTCAGGGCCTTCTCGATCATCAGAACGCTTGTGAACACGAGGCGCCTCTTCTCCTGAGGGGGCCGCTTGGACCCTCTGTCCTCCCTGGGGCCTAGCCAGCCCTGCGGAAACCATCCTGCCCCGTGATCGCACGGGTACTGCCGGATTCAGTGTGCCCGCCGGAAGCTAAGCGGAACGGTGGACTCCGCCGAATTCAGGACCGCCGGTAGCGGCTGAACAGGAATCCGGCCTCCTCCAGCAGGGACACTAGTTCGAAACGCCTGGGGACGGTGACACCGGGGCCCCCGGAAATGCGCTGCGCCCCTCCCGCCGTGAGCATCGGGGACATCGTCAGGCACAGCTCGTCCAGGACGTCGGAGGCGATGAACTGCCCGAGCAGCCGGGGTCCGCCCTCGGTGAGCAACCGGGTGAGGCCGAGGCCGGCGAGGGCGCTCAGGGCGCGGGCGGGGTCGACGCCGACGCCGTCACCGGCGACCACCACCCGGGCGCCGGCCTGCTCGGCCGCGGCGACGCGGTCGGGTGCGGCCGCCGCACCGGTGAGGATCAGGGTGGGCACCAGCGGCGAGGTGAACAGCGGGAGCGTGAAGTCGAGGTCCAGGCTCGCGGTGACGACGGCGACCGCGGGAGCCGGGCCCTGCCCCGCCGCCGCCCGGGCCCCGGCGAACTCCGCCCGCGCGCGGGCCGGCCGGTACCCCTCCTGACGTACCGTTTCCGCACCCACGACCACGACATCGGCGAGGGCCCGCAGGGTGCCGAAGATCCGCATGTCGGCGGCGCTGGAGATGGGCTGCGACCGTCCGTCGTGCTGGGCCGCGCCGTCGAGCGTGGACACCATGTTGCCCCGCAGCCACACCCCCGGCCCCTCGGGATAGCCGTAGGCGCGCGCCAGCTCGGCCAGACTCCACTCCCCCCCGGCCGGACCGCCGGATACCGGGGCCGCTGTCTCTTCGGTCACAGGGAACAGGCGTCGCATGTCGTGCAGTGTGGCACGGCAACTACCATGGATGACCGTGTCGTCTTCTCCCGCCGCCTCCGAGGTCAGCCCCATAGCCGACGCGGCCCCGCTGTCGCTGTGCGCCCGCTCCCCGCACGTCCCCGCGGACCGGCTGGTCGCCGAGATGGTGCCGCCGCCCCGCTTCGACTCGGTCCGCTTCGCCACGTACATCCCGGACCCGAACCAGCCGAGCCAGACCGCGGCCGT
Source organism: Streptomyces sp. NPDC059224 (assembly GCF_042754285.1). NCBI lineage: Bacteria > Bacillati > Actinomycetota > Actinomycetes > Kitasatosporales > Streptomycetaceae > Streptomyces > Streptomyces sp. NPDC059224. The sequence goes on along the minus strand of NZ_JBHZAN010000029.1, from coordinate 148,793 downwards.
ACGCGTCCTCGAAGGGTTCGCGGCCGGCCTCGGCGGAGCGCACGCGGCGGCCGGCGGCAAGCGGGGTTTCTTCGGCCTCGGGAAGGCCAGGGCACCGAAGGCTCCGGCCGGGCCCCGCGGGGTCTACCTCGACGGCGGGTACGGCGTCGGCAAGACCCACCTGCTCGCCTCGCTCTGGCACGCCACCCCGGCCGAGCCCGCGCTGAAGGCGTTCGGCACCTTCGTGGAGCTGACGAACCTGGTCGGCGCGCTCGGCTTCCAGCAGACCGTGCAGACCCTCTCCGGCCACCGCCTGCTGTGCATCGACGAGTTCGAGCTGGACGACCCCGGCGACACGGTCCTGGTTTCGACGCTGCTGGGCCGCCTGGTCGACGCGGGGGTCGCGCTCGCCGCCACCTCCAACACGCTGCCGGGCAAGCTCGGCGAGGGCCGGTTCGCGGCGGCCGACTTCCTGCGCGAGATCCAGGGCCTGTCGGCCCGCTTCCGGGCCCTGCGCATCGACGGCGAGGACTACCGCCACCGCGGTCTGCCCGAGGCGCCGGCGCCGTTCTCCGAAGAACAGGTGGCCAAGTCGGCCTACGCCACCCCGGACGCCTCGCTCGACGACTTCCCGCAGCTCCTGGACCACCTGGCGAAGGTGCACCCGAGCCGGTACGGCGCGCTGACCGACGGCGTGGCGGCGGTCTGCCTCACCGACGTGCGGCCGGTGCCGGACCAGTCGACCGCACTGCGGCTGGTGGTCCTCGCGGACCGGCTCTACGACCGGGAGATCCCGGTCCTGGCCGCCGGGCTGCCCTTCGACAGGCTGTTCAGCGAGGAGATGCTGAACGGCGGCTACCGGAAGAAGTACTTCCGCGCGATATCCCGGCTCACCGCCCTGGCCCGGGACGCCAAGGGGCTCGTCGCCGCCGAGTAGACCCCGCTATTCGATCAAAATCGCGGGTCAAGAGCTCGATCGAGCCACCCGACCGGCATTTTTCACGCTCTCTTCAGTTCGCAGCACCCAGTTGACCCTGCAAACGGCCCTGCAGGGTTAACGTGTTTCTTGACCAACCATTGACCTGTGTTTGGTGCGCACAAGAGGCGCGAACTGCTGCGAGGGGGGCACATGTTCCGTGGTACGACGGCCCGGACCGTATTCCCGCTCCTGGCCGCCGCCCTGCTCGCCGTCCAGCTCTTCGCGCCCGCGGCAACATTCGCAACCGCGCACACACTCCGTCATGTCGAGGCCAAGGCCCAACCCGGTCCGAAGCCCTCGGCGGCGTTCGTGCGCGACGACTCGCACGCCCTCCTCGACCGCGGCCGCTGCGGGGCACCCCCCAGCCCGCCGCAGGCCGCCGACCGCCATCGCAGCGCGACCGCCGGCCGGGCCGACGACCGTCCGTCCACCGCCCGGCACACCGAGGCGATACCGGCCCCGCCGGCCCCCGCGACCGCGCACCAGCGCACGCCCAGAGCGTCCAGAACCCACGCGCCGGCCGCGCTTCAGGTCTTCCGCCGCTGAGCGACGGGCTCCGCCCGCTCGCCCCCCCCACAACCGTCGTGCAAGCCCGACGCGCCGCTCCGGCGCGCCAGGAGGAGTCCACAGATCATGCAGCCCCTCATCGACAACGCCCGTACGTTCGGACAGCGCCCTGAGGAGTTCGCCAAGCTCGCCGCAGGCCAGTCCCCGCAGGTGCTCTTCATCACCTGCTCCGACTCCAGGGTCGTTCCGGCCCTGATCACCGGCGCCCGCCCGGGCGAGCTCTTCGAGCTGCGCACTGCGGGCAACATCGTCCCCCCGTACGCCTCGGTCCACCCCACCAGCGAGGCGGCCACCATCGAATACGCCGTGGAGGTGCTCGGCGTCCGCGACGTCGTCGTCTGCGGACACTCGCACTGCGGCGCCGTCGGCGCGCTGGTGCGCGGCGACGACCTGACCGCCGTACCCGCCGTACGGGACTGGCTGGCCCGTGCCGAGCCACGCCCGACCGGGGCGGTCGAGGATCCGGCCGTCGCCGAGGGCGTGCAGAACCACGTGCTCGCCCAGCTGCTGCGGCTGCGCTCCTATCCGTTCATCGACAGGAAGCTGGCGCGGGACGAGCTGACCCTGCGCGGCTGGTACTACGAGGTCCACACCGGTGCCGTGCGCGAACACCGCGCCGAGACCGACGCGTTCGAAACCCTGTGAGCGTCGCGATGACCAAGTTTTCCCAGATGAAACAGGACTTCACCGCCTCTCTCGTCGTCTTCCTGGTCGCGCTCCCGCTCTGCGTGGGCGTGGCCGTGGCCTCCGGTGTACCGGCCGAACTCGGCCTGGTCACCGGCATCGTGGGCGGTCTCGTCACCGGCATGCTGCGGGGCAGCAGCCTTCAGGTGTCGGGGCCGGCCGCCGGTCTGACCGTGCTCGTCTTCGAGGCGGTGCGGGAGTTCGGGCTGCCGTTGCTCGGTGTGATCGTGCTGGTCACCGGCGTGCTCCAGATCGCCATGGGTGTGCTGCGGCTCGGCCGCTGGTTCCGGGCCATCTCGGTCTCCGTGGTCGAGGGCATGCTGGCCGGAATCGGCCTGGTCCTGATCGCCGGTCAGCTGTACCCGGCGCTCGCCGCCAAGGCCCCGGAGTCGGGACCCGGCAAGATAGCCGGACTGCCCCGGGCGTTCACGGACGCTCTGGGGGACGGCGGGGCGCTGGCCTCACTCGCCCTCGGTGCGGGCACCGTCGCGGTCCTCGTGCTGTGGACGTACCTCCCCGCGAAGGCGCGGACGGTTCCGGGCCCCCTGGCCGCCGTCGGGCTCGCCACCCTGGCCGCGTTCCTGCTGAGCCTCCCGGTCGCCACCGTCGAGGTGCACGGGCTGCTGGACTCCGTGCAGCCGCCGCCGCTGAGCGCCTTCGGCGAACTGGCGGGTCTCGGGGTGATCGGCACGATCGTCGCGTTCACGCTGATCGCGTCCGCCGAGTCGCTGTTCAGCGCGGCGGCCGTGGACCGGCTGCACAAGGGTCCGCGCACCCAGTACAACCAGGAGCTGATCGCGCAGGGCGTGGGCAACGCGCTCTGCGGGGTGCTCGGCGCGCTGCCGATGACCGCGGTGATCGTGCGCAGCGCGGCCAACGTGCAGGCGGGCGCCCGGACCAAGGCGTCCCGGGTGCTGCACGGCCTCTGGCTGCTGCTGTTCGCCGCACTGCTGCCAGGAGCCCTCGCATACATACCGGTCCCGGCGCTGGCCGGGGTCCTGGTCTACTCGGGTGCCAGGCTGATCCCCGTGCGCGCGCTGACCGTGCTCTGGCGCGAGCACCGGGGCGAGGCACTGGTCCTGGTCGTCACCGCGGTGTCGATCGTGGCGGTCAGCATGTTCGAGGGCGTGCTCGTCGGGCTGGCCCTGTCCATCGTCAAGACCGCCTGGGAGGCCTCGCACATCAAGCTGGAGGTGGTCGACAAGGGCGCCGGCCCGATCGACGCCAGTCTGTCCGGCAACGCGACGTTCCTGCGGCTGCCCAAGATCCTCGACAGCCTGGAGGCGCTGCCCCACGACCGCCCGATCCGGGTGGACCTGTCGGGGCTGCACCACCTCGACCACGCCTGCCGGACCGCGCTGGAGGGCTGGGCCGAGCGGCACAGCGACGCCGGCACCGAACCGGTGAGGGTCACGGCCGTCTGAACCGGCGGCCGCTCCCGGGCCGGGACGCCGACGCCCCTCGGCATCCCGGCCCGGACCCGCTCCCGGCGGGCGTGGCCCGGGACCACTCACGGGGCATATCGTTGCAGTGTCAGACATAGCGGACCTCTCTGGTTGGAGGTCGTGATGGTTCAGGAGCTGCTGGTCGCGGTGGTGGTGGCGCTGTGCGTGGGCGCGCTGTACCTGGCCGCCGGGGCGCGGGTCGTCAAGCAGTACGAACGGGGTGTCCTGTTCCGGCTCGGCCGGGTCACCGGTGCCGTACGACAGCCCGGATTCAATCTGGTGATCCCGTTCGCGGACCGGCTGCACAAGGTCAACATGCAGATCGTCACCCTGCCGGTCCCCGCGCAGGAGGGCATCACCCGCGACAACGTCACGGTGCGCGTGGACGCGGTCGTCTACTTCCGGGTGGTCGACGCGGTGAGCGCGCTGGTCAAGGTCGAGGACTACAAGTTCGCCGTCTCACAGATGGCCCAGACCTCGCTGCGGTCGATCATCGGCAAGAGCGACCTCGACGACCTGCTCTCCAACCGCGAGCAGCTCAACCAGGGCTTGGAGCTGATGATCGACAGCCCGGCCGTGGGCTGGGGCGTGCAGGTCGACCGGGTCGAGATCAAGGACGTGTCGCTGCCGGACACGATGAAACGGTCGATGGCCCGCCAGGCCGAGGCCGACCGGGAGCGCAGGGCCCGGATCATCAACGCCGACGCCGAGTTCCAGGCCTCGAAGAAGCTGGCCGAGGCGGCCCAGCAGATGGCGAGCACCCCGGCGGCCCTGCAACTGCGCCTGCTGCAGACGATCGTGGCGGTGGCGGCCGAGAAGAACTCCACCCTGGTCCTGCCCTTCCCCGTGGAGCTGCTGCGCTTCCTGGAGCGGGCCCAGCAGCCCACGCCGAACGGCGGCGCCGGGCTCGGCCCTCCCGGCCTCTCCGCACCCGGGCAACCCGACCCCGGCGAACGGCGTGCCCGAGCCGAGGAAGCACCCGAAGTGGACGGACGGCAGCGACCCCGCTCCTCGTGACCTGCTCCGGGGCACGGGCGGCAGGCACGGTGGAAGGCCAGCCCCGGCCGTGCCCGCCGCCGCCCGGGTGACCGTGGCGGTCCCGGCGTCGCGCCACCCCAAAAAAACGGACAATCCAACCTACGTTCATAGGGTGATCCGATCAGTACGCCGTCTTACCGGTATGACCGTCGCCAGCGTCGCCCTGGGCGCCGCGCTCGCCGCCTGCGGCACCGCCCAGGCTCCCCACACCGGCCACACCGGCCACCCGGCCCCCGCCAGGCCCGCTCCGGCCGCCAAGCCGCCCACGCTCCCCGCGCGCCCGGGCGGTCCGGCGCGCGTCTTCTCCAACGGCCCGCGCACCCTGGGCAAGACCGTCGCCCTGACCTTCGACGCCGACATGACCGCCGACCAGGGACCCCGCGCGGCCTCCGGCGAGCACTTCGACAACCCCGCCCTGATCGCGACCCTGCGCCGGCTGAAGGTGCCGGCCACGGTCTTCATGACCGGCCGCTGGGCCGACGAGTACCCGGACCAGGCCCGCTCGCTGGGCCGCGACCCGCAGTTCGAGGTCGCCAACCACTCCTACAGCCACTACGCGTTCACCGGCGACTGCTACGGCCTGCCGACCGTCGCCGCCGCGAACATGAAGTCGGACGTGGAGCGCGCCTACGCGGCCCTGCTGAGGGCGGGCGTACCGCATCCGATGCCGTACTTCCGTTTCCCCGGCGGCTGTTACGACCAGCAGGCGCTGCGCGCGGTCGGCTCGCTCGGGGTCACCGCGGTGCAGTGGGACGTGGTGAGCGGCGACGCGTTCGCGACCGACGCCGACGCCGTGACCCAGCAGGTGCTGGACGGGGTCAAGCCCGGGTCCGTGGTCGTCATGCACTGCACGCGCAGCGCCGCCCCGACCACCGAGGAGGTGGTCCGCCACGTCGTACCGGAACTGCGCAACCGGGGCTTCCGCTTCGTGAAGGTGTCCGAGCTGATCGGCGAGACCCCCGGTCACCGCTGACCGTCCTGCCGCCGAGGCATGAGCGACGAGGGCTACTGCACGATCACCGGGACCGCGAAGCCGCCGACGGCGGACGGTCCGCCGTACGCGACGCTCGAACGCAGCCGAGCGTGGGGGAGCGTGCTGTGCCGGGAGCCGGCCGAGTACCCGGAGTCGTACGAGGGCATCACGATGTGCCCGGCCCGCGAGTGGCAGAAGGCCCAGCGGAGCGCCTGCTCCGGGTGAGCGGCGGCCGTTGAGGACGCACGCCACGGTGAAGGCCGCCACGGTGAAGGCCGCGCCGCGGCCAGGGGCAGCGGTGACAGCGGGACCCGGTGGCGGGTTCCGGCCGTGCGCGGTCCGCCGGCGCGCGGGGGCGGTCGGCCCGCGCGCCGGGGCCGCACATCGGCTGCGCCCCGCACCCTTGTAGGTTGGCCGGTGTGAGTGAAGTTCCCACGCGCCCCAGCGACAGTCCCTTCCGGCCGGAGCCCACCAGGCGGGACGAGGCGCCTCAATTCGTGCTGCCGCTCGTCGTACGGATCGAGAAAGCGGCTCCGCCCGCCCGCACCGACGCCCTGGAGACCGCCGCCCGGGCCGTGCTGACCATGCTCAGTGACCCGCGGGCGCTCGGGGACGGCGAATGGGCGCAGGCGATCCGGGACTGGGAGGACGCCCGGATCCGCAAGGTCGTGCGGCGGGCCCGGGGGGCCGAGTGGCGGCGGGCCGGGGAGCTGCCCGGGATCACCCTCGCGGGGAAGTCCGCCGAGGTGCGGGTGTTCCCGCCGGTTCCCCTGGACGGCTGGCCCAGGGAGCTGGCGAAGTTGCAGGTGTCCGGGACGGAGCTGGACGACCCCGAACCGCCCGCCGAAGCCGACCGGGCGCAGGCCGTGCTGTGGCTGAACCCCGAGTTGGAGATGTCCGCCGGCAAGGCGATGGCTCAGGCCGGGCACGGGGCCCAACTGGCCTGGTGGGCGCTGCCGGAGGAGGAGCGCGAGGCCTGGCGCGAGGCCGGGTTCCCGCTCGCCGTGCGCGGCGCCGATCCCGCCGCATGGCGTGAACTGACCGGCAGCGGGCTGCCGTTGGTTCGGGATGCCGGGTTCACCGAGATCGCCCCGGGCAGCTGCACCGTCGTCGCGGACCATCCGGCCCTTCGCTGACCTGGGCTTTTTTGACTACCCTGACGAACTTTGCCGTTTGTTTGAACATCGCCGCCGTCCCACCCGTACGTCCGGTCACTGAACCAGCGACACGGGGAGGACTCCCTTGCGGCGTTTCAACGGTACGGCCATGATCATGGCGGTCCTCGCCGCCACGCTCGGCGCCCTCGCCTACCCCGTGTGGTCCTACGCCGACCGCTCCGGCACCGGGCAGGCGAACCTGGCGGCGGGGACCGTGGCCACCCGGTGGGGGCCGCTGACCGCCTCGGACCGCGACCTGATCGTGCGGGTCCGGCTGGCCGGGCTCTGGGAGCTGCCGGCCGGGCAGCAGGCCATCGAGCGGGCGCCGAGCGCCGAGATCAAGGAGGCCGGGGACCATCTGATCGTCGGCCACACCGATCTGGACCGGCGGGTCCGGATCGTCGCCGGGCAGCTGGGCGTCGAACTGCCCAACGTGCCCAACGAACAGCAGCAGGGCTGGCTCCAGGAGATGTCGACGGCGACCGGCGCGGAGTACGAGTACAAGTTCGTGAACCTGCTGCGCGCCGCGCACGGCAAGATCTTCCCGGCGATCGGCACGGTACGGAACACCACCCGCAACAGCCTGGTGCGGCAGTTGGCCTCGGACGCCAACCAGACCGTGCTGGACCACATCACGATCCTGGAGAAGACCGGGAAGGTCGACTTCGAGGCGATCGCCAACGAGGTCGCCGACTCCGCCACGGCCAGTCCGACCGGCCCGGCGGTGCCGGCGCCGGGGGTGGTCGTGCCCTCCGCTCCGGCCGCGCGGGCCGGTGGTGACGTGCGGGTCACGTCCAGGCCCTCGCCCGGCGCGCCGGGCACGGTGAACACGGCACGCCCGGACCCGGTGGACTCGCTGGGTGTGCTCGGCGGATAGCCGGCTCAGCTCCCCGGAGCGCGGACCCGAACCTCAAATGTTGCTCTGAAGCGGCAGGCAACGAGGTTCGCGGACGCGCTCCGGGGCCATACCCCCGTCAATCGGAGGAGGGGGAGGACCATGGTCCTGGAGCGGCTGGGAACGGGCATCGGCTGGCGGCCGGAGATCGCGGACGCCGTGGAGCGCATGCCCGGTGTCGACTGGGTCGAGGTCGTCGCCGAGAACACCTGCCCCGATCACCTCCCCGAGTCGCTGCGGCGGCTGCGCGAGCGCGGGGTGACGGTCGTACCGCACGGTGTCTCCCTCGGCCTCGGCGGCGCGGACCGCCCCGACGAGCACCGGCTCACGGCACTCGCCGAGCGGGCGGAGGCGCTGGGGTCCCCCCTCGTCAGCGAGCACATCGCGTTCGTCCGCGCGGGCGGGCCCCTGACGGCCTCACCGCTGCTGGAGGCGGGACACCTTCTCCCGGTCCCCCGCACCCGGGACGCGCTCGACGTCCTCTGCGAGAACGTCCGGATCGCCCAGGACGCGCTGCCCGTGCCGCTCGCCGTCGAGAACATCGCCGCGCTCATCTGCTGGCCGGGCGAGGAGATGACCGAGGGGCAGTTCCTGTACGACCTCGTCGACCGCACCGGGGTACGGCTGCTGATCGATGTGGCGAACCTGCACACCAACCGCGTCAACCGGGGTGAGGACCCGGCCGAGGCGCTCGCCGAACTCCCCGTCGAGGCCATCGCCTACGTCCATGTCGCGGGCGGCTTCGAGCGGGACGGTGTCTGGCACGACAGCCACGCCCACCCGGTGCCCCCGGAGGTCCTGGACGTGCTGACCGACCTCGCCTCCCGGGTCGCCCCGCCCGGAGTGCTGCTGGAGCGGGACGAGAACTTCCCCGGACCGGCCGCGCTGGAGCGGGAGCTGGCGGCGATCCGCGGGGCGGTCGCGGCGGGGGGCGCGCAGACCGGCCGCCGGTTCGCTCCCCCGGCGCCCGTGGCCGCGCCCGAGCTGACCGACGCCGCCCGGCAACGCGTCGGGCTGGGTCAGACGGCGGTGCTGTCCTCACTGGTCGCGGGGACCCCGGTACCGGAGGGGTTCGACCGGGTGCGGATGGGAGTGCAGGCGCGGGCGCTGGCGTCCAAGCGGGCGGACGTGGTGGCGAAGGTGGCGCCGGAGCTGCCGGAGATCCTGGGGGACGCCTACCGGCCGGCGTTCCTGGCGTATGCGCAGGTCCGGCCGATGACCGGCGGCTACCGGCGGGACGCGCTGGACTTCGCGGAGCGGTTGCTGCGCGAGGGGCGGACGGAAGGCTGGGCCTCGCGCCGCCGCCTGGAGAAGTGGTGGCGGGACCGGGCGGGCGCCACGCCCCGGCGAAGGGCACTGCTGCGGCGGGGGTGAACACGGCGCATCGCCAGGGCGCGGGGGTGCGGGGGCCATGCGGCTGCCGCCGCGCAGGGCGGGACCGGCCGGCCACGGGCCGCACCCGGCATCCGGCCCCAAACCATCACCACCCCCTCGACCCGGACCGCGCCCCACCCCCTCGGTAATATGCCAAACCCGCACAGCGAAGCCCCAGCCGTGCGGTGCAGGAGGCATCATGCGCGCGCGTCCCCGACCCCCCGTCCGAGGCCGAGGCATATTCACCGGCACCGGGTTGATCATCACCTGTCTCGCGGCGACCCTCGCCGCCCTGGTCTTCCCGGTCTGGTCGTACGCCGACCGCTCGGACCCGACCGGCTCGGTGAACGTGCTGAGCGCCCAGACCGTGTCGACCCGCTACGGCCCGCTGTCCGCCCCGGACCGGGACCTCGTCGTCAAGGTGCGGCTCGCCGGGCTCTGGGAGCTGCCGGCCGGGGAGATGGCGGAGCAGAAGGGCACCACCCAGGCCGTCCGGGCCGCCGGGCAGCACCTCATCGACGGACACACCACCCTGGACGCCCATGTGCGCAGCGTGGCCGGCGTGCTCGGCATACCGATCCCCAACCAGCCCAACGACCAGCAGCGGCAGTGGCTCGCCACGCTGGCCGGGGCACAGGGGCAGGACTTCGACCGGCAGTTCACGAACATCCTGCGGCTGGCCCACGGCCGGGTCTTCCCGGTCGTCGCCCAGGTCCGGGCCGACACCCAGAACATCCTGGTCCGCGGTCTCGCCGACGACGCCAACACCACCGTCCTGGACCACATCAAGATGCTGGAGGCCACGGGGTACGTCGACTTCGGCGCGCTGGCGCAGCAGTTGGCGGTCACTCCTTCCCCCGCCGTCTCACCGCCGGTCTTCGCGCCGGGCGACGCGATCCCGGTCACACCGTCCCCGGTGCCGGGCCCGCAGACGGCCTCGGCCTACCCGCTGCCGCCCGCCGCCTCCAGTCCCCCGCCGCCCGACAGCCCCTGACCTGCACGGAAAGTGGAACGTCACATACCGACAACGCTCGGTCCGGAATGTGAAAAGGGCATGGCGTTTCCCAAGCCCCTGGCATAGAAACGCGTCATGTTCTGGGTCCTTCTCCTGCTGCTGGCGTGGGCCGTCGCCGGCACGGCCTGCACGCGGCTGTGCCTGGCCGCCGTACGCACCGCGGCCACCGGCACGGACCCGGGCCGAGGCCACGACCTGACGCTGTACGAGGCCGCGTTCCTGTCCGGCGGGCCCGCGCGGGTCGCCGATCTGACGCTGGTGTCCATGGCCCGCCAGCAGCGGCTGCTGCTCGCCCACACCGGCTGGGCGACCGTCGTGGACCCGCGCGGGCGGGACGAGATGGAGCGCTCGGTGATAGGTGCCATCGGGCCCGAGGGGCAGTCGCGGATAGCGCCGGTGCGGTCGGCCGCGGCCGGCGCGGACGCCGTACGGAGCCTCGGCGAGGGGCTGGTGCGGGCCGGGCTCGCGGTGCCGGACGCGGCGGCACGTACGACGGTCGCGTCGGGCGTGCGCCAGGTCCGGGCCGCCGCGGTCGCCGTGACCGGCCTGGCGGTGGCCGCCCTGCTGCTGCCCGCCCCGACCGAGATGCCCCGCGACCTGGTCGCCGTGTGGTTCGCGCTGCCCCTCACGCTGACGCTGAGCTGCCTGGGCATCGCCCGGTTCGAGGTGCACCCCTACGCACGCTGGGCCTCCCCGGCCGGCCAGCGGCTGCTGGGCGGACTGCACCGCCGGACGAACCGGGCGGCCGACGACCACTCGTTCCTCGCCTCCGTCGCCGTCCGCGGCATCCGCGCGATCGGTGAACCGGAGCTGCGTGCGGCCTTCGCACACCGGGACCAGCTCCCGCGGGAGTGAGCGGGGGCGTACAGGGGCATTGGCGCCGACACCGGCCGACGGTGCTTGCCTTCGCCGACAACCGGTCGAAATATCCCTTTTACTGCTGCCGTGCAGTCGCTGCGGTGCCGTTGCTGCCGCGCCACGCAGCGACCGCACCGAAGGGATACGCCATGAGAGCCCCCGCCCTGTACTCGGCAGCCGGGTCCCTGATCCTCACCACCCTTGCCGCCGCCCCGGCCGGGAGCGCCCCCCGCGTCCCGGACACGACGGCCGAACTGCGCGGTACCGCAGTGGCCGCCGCACGGGCGCGCGAGGAGGGCATCGACTTCGGCACGTGCGCCGCCGCGCTGGACTACCCGAGTTCCTTCCAGTGCGGCACACTGAGCGTCCCGCTGGACTACGCGCATCCGGACGGCAAGCAGATCAGACTGACCGTCAGCCGGGTGCGTGCCACCCACAAGGACCCGCACAACAGCAAGCGCAAGGTGCCCCGGCAGGGCGCCCTGGTCTACAACCCGGGCGGTCCCGGCGCCTCCGGCATGGACTTCCCGATGGTCGGCGTGCTCCCCGAGTGGAAGCGCCTCGCCGCCGCCTACGACCTGGTCGGCTACGCCCCGCGCGGGGTGGACCGTTCGGCGCCGCTGTCCTGCGTGGACCCCAAGCGCTTCTTCAAGGCGCCCGCCCCGTCGCCGACGCACCCCTCGGCCGCGTACAAGAAGGCGCGGGTCGCGGAGGCGAAGGCGTACGCGCGCAGCTGCCTCAAGCGCTCCGGGAACAAGCTGAGGTACTTCACCTCGCTCAACAACGCCCGGGACCTGGACGTGCTGCGCGCCGGGCTCGGCGAGAACCGGCTGACCTTCATGGGTGCCTCCTACGGCACCTACTTCGGCGCGCTGTACGCCACCCTGTTCCCCTCGCACGTACGGCGGATGGTGCTGGACTCGGCGGTGAACCCCGACCCGGCGCAGATCTGGTACCGCGCCAACCTGGAGCAGTCGGCCGCGTTCGAGAGCCGCTGGGCGGACTTCCGGGGGTGGATCGCCCGGCACGACGGCGCATACGGGCTGGGGAAGACGGCCGCGAAGGTGCAGGCGAGCTACGACCGGGCGAGCAGGCGGCTGGCCAAGAAGGCGGCCGGCGGGAAGGTCGGGCCGGCGCAGTTGCAGAGCGCGTTCCTGTCGGCCGGGTACTACGACGACTACTGGCCGAGCCGCGCGGAGGCGCTCTCGAAGTTCCTGAAGGGGGACGCCAGGCCGCTGGTCAGGCTGGCGGCGCCGACGCCCGCGTCGGCCGCGGCCGCGGAGAACGGCAACGCGGTCTACACGGCCGTCGAGTGCAACGACGCGGCCTGGCCGACCGACTTCAGGACCTGGGACCGGGACAACACCCGGCTGGCCCGGGTGGCGCCGTTCGAGACCTGGGACAACGCCTTCATGAACCTTCCGTGCGCCTACTGGCCGGCGCCCCGGCAGAAGGCCCTGGACGTGCGGACCGGTCCCGGCGAGCTGGCGCCGACGCTGATCCTGCAGGCGGAGCGGGACGCGGCCACGCCCTACGCGGGCGCGCTGGAGATGAACCGGCGGCTGGCCGACTCGGTGCTGGTGACCGAGCGGGACGCGGGCACCCACGGCATCGGCGGCGGCCCCAACAAGTGCGTCAACGGCTATCTGGAGGCCTATCTGCTGGACGGCCGGCTCCCGGAGCGGCGGGCGTCCTGCGCGGGGCACCCGGAGCCGAAGCCGGCCGGCCGGGCCCAGCAGAAGAAGCTGCGGGACTCCCTGAAGGGCATGGCCGGCCGGCGCTGAGCGTCGTCAGGCGAGGCCCGCGACCAGTTCCGCGACGTCCTTGCGGCGGCCCGTGTAGAACGGGACCTCCTCGCGGACGTGCATCCGGGCCTCGGACGCCCGCAGGTGGCGCATGAGGTCGACGATGCGGTACAGCTCGTCGGCCTCGAAGGCCAGGATCCACTCGTAGTCGCCGAGCGAGAACGAGGCGACCGTGTTGGCGCGCACGTCCGGGTAGCCGCGGGCCATCTTGCCGTGGTCCGCGAGCATCCGGCGGCGGTCCTCGTCGGGCAGCAGGTACCAGTCGTACGAGCGCACGAACGGGTACACGCTGACGTAGTTGCGCGGCGTCTCGTCGGCGAGGAACGCCGGGATGTGCGAGCGGTTGAACTCGGCGGGGCGGTGCAGCGCCATGTTCGACCAGACCGGCGTGAGGGCGCGGCCGAGCTTCGTGCGGCGGAAGAGGTTGTACGCCTCCTGGAGCTGGTCGCTGTCCTCGGCGTGCCACCAGATCATCAGGTCGGCGTCGGCGCGCAGACCGGAGACGTCGTAGGTGCCGCGCACGGTCACGTCCTTGGCCGCGAGCTGGTCGAACAGCTCCTGGACCTCGTCGGCGTAGCCCGTGCGGTCCTCGGGCAGTACGTCCTTCAGCTTGAAGACCGACCACAGGGTGTAGCGGATGACCTCGTTGAGGTCCTTGGCCAGCTTGCCCTTGTTCGGGATCCGCTCGGCGGCGGTGGTGGGGGCGTCGTCACTCATGGTCCTTATTCTCCCGCTCCGCCGTGCAGGCTCTGCACCGGGTGGGCGGTGAGCTCGCGCACCGCCGTCAGGTCACCGCCCAGCTGGTCGACGGCCGCGTACGCGCTCGCGATGCAGGCGGGGATGCCCACCCCGTCGTACGGGGCGCCGCAGACCGCCAGGCCGGGGAGCGCGGCGACGTGCTCGCGGACGCGGGCCACGCGCGCGTGGTGGCCGACGGGGTACTGGGGCAGGCCGTCGGTCCAGCGGGTGACACGGGTGGCGAGGGGGGTGGCGGTCAGGCCGGTGGCCGCGCGCAGGTCGTGCCGGGAGAGGTCGACGAGGTCGCCGTCCGCGCGTCCCAGCACCTCCGTCTCGCCGTACCGCCCGACCGAGGTGCGCAGCACGACGACGTCCGGGTCCTCGTCGGCGATCCAGCCCCACTTCTGCGAGGCGAAGGTGGATGCCTTGATGGTGCGACCGTCGACGGGCGGCACCAGGAAGCCGCTGCCCTCGGGCAGGGCGAGGTCGGCGCGGCGGTAGGCGAGGGTGACCAGGGCCATCGAGGCGTACTCGACGGCGGCCAGTTCGGCCGCGGCGGCGGGCGCCTCGGCGCGCAGCAGGCCGGCGGCGACGGGCGCCGGGACGGCGACGACCACGGCGTCCGCGTACCGCACCCGGCCGCCGGCGACGACCCGCCACCCGGGGTGCGGGCCGGCCGCCCCCGCGCGGTCGCGGTCGAGGTCGCCGGACGCGCCCGGTGCCACCCGGCGCAGCTCGGTCACGGGGGCGCCGGTGACGATCTCGCCCCCGCGCGCCCGCACCGACGCGGCGACCGCCGGCGGCAGGGTGCCGACGCCGCCCTCGATGCCCATGAACACCGGGCCCGTCTGCTGGTTGGCGGCCGCCTTGGCCTGGATCTCGCGGACGGCCTCGGTCAGCGAGTCGTGCGTCCTGGCGGCCTGGTAGAGCTGCGGGACCGCCGAGCGCATCGAGATGCGGTAGGCGTCGCCCGCGTAGACCCCGCCGAGCAGCGGCTCGACCAGCCGGTCGACGACCTCCCGGCCCAGCCGCCCGGCCACGTACTCCCCCACCGCGACGTCGTCGCCGACCTCGGTGCGGGGCAGCTCGGCATCGCGCTCGACACGTGCCAGGCCCTCCTCGGACAGCACGCCGGACAGCGCCGCGGCGGTGCCGGGAACGCCCATGACATGGCCCTTGGGCATGGGACGCAGGGCGCCCCGGGTCCAGATCATGGCGGTGGCGGTGGCCGGTGGCCGCAGCCGGTCGCCGAGACCCGCCTCGCGCGCGAGGGCGACCGCCTCGGGCCGGCGGGCCAGCATCGACTCGGCGCCCAGGTCGACCCGTACGCCCGCGATCTCGCCGGGCAGCAGCTTGCCGCCGACTCTCTCCGAGGCCTCCAGCACGGTCACGCGCAGGCCGCGCTCCAGGAGCCGGTGGGCCGCGGCGAGCCCCGCGATCCCGGCCCCGACGACGATGACCTGTCCCGTGTCCGTTGCGCTCATGAGCCCACTCTCTCAAACGCCTCCGGCGCTCCCGACCCGGCCCGGTGACCGGGGCGCGTCCGGACCGTGACCGCATCGGGACCGTCGCGTCCAAACGTGCCGCACCGCCCCGGCGTCGAAGGAGCGTCAGTAATCACCACCCCCGGGGGGAACCATGCGACATCCCGTACGACCCGTCCTCGCCGGCCTCCTGCTGGCCGCCGCCCTCGTCCTGACCGGATGCAGCGCGGACGGCAGCTCCGCCGGCGACTCCGGCGACGCCAAGTCCGCCGTGGGCGCCGCCGCGCCCCAGGAGGCGGCGCAGGGCTCGGCGGGCGCCAAGGACAGCGCCGGCAGAAACACCGACAGGGCCCCCACGCTCACGGTGAACCGCATCATCCGTACCGCCTCCCTGACCGTGCAGGTCAAGGACGTGCCCAAGGCCCTGGACGAGGCCCGCACCACGGCCGAGAACGCCGGCGGCTACGTCGGCGACGAGACCACCACCCGGGGCTCCCAGGGCCGTGAACGCACCCGCGTGGTCCTGCGGGTCCCCACCGAGAAGTACGACGAGGTGCTCACCGACCTCCAGGGCGCGGGCAAGCTCCTCGACCGCACCGCCAAGGCCCGGGACGTCACCGACCAGGTAGTGGACGTGGACAGCCGCATCACGTCGCAGCGGGCCAGCGTGGCCCGGGTCCGCGAGCTGATGGACCGGGCCACCAAACTCAGTGACGTGGTCACCCTGGAAGGGGAGTTGAGCAGCCGGGAGGCCGACCTGGAGGCGCTGCTCGCCCGGCAGGCGTCCCTGAAGGACCGCACCGGTCTGGCCACCATCACCCTGTCGCTCACCGAGACGCCGGTGACGAGGGCCGCGAAGGACGACACGCCCGGGTTCGTGGACGCGCTGGCGGGCGGCTGGCACGTCTTCGTCACCATGCTGCGCTGGATCGCCCTGGCGCTGGGCGCGGCCCTGCCGTTCGCCGCCGTGGCGGCCCTGGCCGCGTTCCTGTGGTGGCGGGTCGTCCGCCGGCGCCGCACGCCCGGTGGGGAGACCTGAGGAAGCCCGAAAATCCGCCGCGCCGTAGCGTGTTCGCATGGACATGAGCGGTGGACGGGAACGACTGGTGGTGATCGGCGGGGACGCCGCGGGCATGTCCGCGGCGTCCCAGGCGCGCCGGCTGCGGGGACCGGACGAGCTGGAGATCGTGGCTTTCGAGCGCGGCCGCTTCAGCTCCTACTCGGCCTGCGGCATCCCCTACTGGGTCGGCGGTGACGTGGCGGAACGCGACGAGCTGATCGCCCGCTCGCCCGAGGAGCACCGGTCGCGCGACATCGACCTGCGGATGGGCACCGAGGTCACCGGGATCGACGTGGCCGGGAAACGGGTACGCGCGCGTGACGTCGCTTCCGGCGCCGAGTCCTGGACGCCGTACGACAAACTCGTCATCGGGACCGGCGCCCGGCCGATCCGTCCCGACATGCCGGGCGTGGACGCGCCGGGGGTGCACGGCGTGCAGACCCTGGACGACGGCCAGGCGCTGCTCGACACGCTGGCACGCACGCACGGCCGTCGCGCGGTGGTCGTCGGCGCCGGCTACATCGGCGTCGAGATGGCCGAGGCGATGATCAACCGGGACTACGAGGTGACGGTCGTCAACCGCGGCAGCGAGCCCATGTCCACGCTCGACCCGGACATGGGCCGCATGGTGCACGAGGCGATGGAGGGCCTCGGCATCACCATGGTCAACGACGCCGAGGTCACCAAGGTGCTCACCGGCGAGGACGGCGGTGTCCGCGCGGTGGCCACGGAGGACGGCGAGTACCCGGCGGACGTGGTGATCCTCGGCATCGGCGTCCGCCCGGAGACGAGCCTGGCCCGGGCGGCGGGCCTGCCCGTCGGCGAGCGCGGCGGCCTGCTCACCGACCTCGCGATGCGGGTCCGCGGCCACCAGGACATCTGGGCGGGCGGCGACTGCGTGGAGGTCCTGAACCTGGTCTCGGGACAGGAGCAGTACGTCCCGCTGGGCACCCACGCCAACAAGCACGGCCAGGTCATCGGCACCAACGTGGGCGGCGGTTACGCCACGTTCCCGGGTGTCGTCGGCACGGCCGTGAGCAAGGTCTGCGACCTGGAGATCGCCCGCACCGGCCTGCGCGAGAAGGACGCGCTGCGGGCGGGCCTGCGGTTCGAGACGGTCACCATCGAGTCCACCAGCCGCGCCGGGTACTACCCCGGCGCCAGCCCGATGACCGTCAAGATGCTCGCGGAACGCCGCACGGGCCGCCTTCTCGGCGTCCAGATCGTGGGGCGGGAGGGCGCGGCCAAGCGGGTCGACATCGCGGCGGTGGCCCTGACGGCGAACATGACCGTGGAACAGATGACGGCCCTGGACCTGGGCTACGCGCCCCCGTTCTCGCCGGTGTGGGACCCGGTACTGGTGGCGGCACGGAAGGCGGCGGTCAAGGTGAGCGCCCGGTAGGGGGCGCGGGGCTGTGCCTACGTGCGGCCACCGTCGCGTGGACGCGACCAGGTCCCGGGCACCCGCACCGCGTCCTAGGCCGTCCCGCTGATCCGCGGCAACGACGTCACCCCGGCACCACCCGGCGCGGTGGCCGGAGGCTGCGGTTCGATCCCCGGCCGCGCCGCGTGCGCCGCCGGCCGGGTCGACCGCAGCCGGTTGCTCACCGCCTCGTCCAGCGTCACCGGCCGCTGCATCTGCGCCGCCAGCCGTCCCGCCTCCTGACCGAGCCGCGCCACGTCCTCCCAGGGCAGCCGCACGACGAGGGAGATCTCCGCCTCGCCGTCCGGCATGGCCTGCATGGGAGGGAACCCCTGAGAAGCAACCCGCTCGTTCATCGCCTGGTCCTCACGTCGCCTGGAACCTCGCCCGAGGCTCATCGGTCGCAAGGACATACGCACCCGCGCGCGCCGACGTTCACCGGGCCGCCCCACGCTTCGGGCGCCCCCGCCCTGGGCACTAGTGAGCTGTGGTCATCCCCGTCCATGACGTCAACCCGGTGCGGCGCACGCCGTACGTGACGTACGCGCTCATCGCCGCGAACGTCCTCGTCTTCCTGTTCATGCCCGGCATATCCGGCTCGGTGGCCGGCAGCAGCGATCTGGCCCAGCTGTGCCATCTGCAGGCCTTCACGGACCACTACGCCGCGGTGCCCAGGGAGCTGATCCACCATCAGATGCCGGGGCTGGTGCCCACCGGCACCGTGGGGGTCGGCCGGAACGGCCCCGGCTGTGTCGTCGGGCCGCCCGCCTACGACAAGTCGCCGGTGCTGTCGGTCTTCACGGCGATGTTCCTGCACGGCAGTTGGCTGCATCTGCTGGGCAACATGCTGTTCCTGCTGATCTTCGGCAACAACGTCGAGGACCGGATGGGCCACGTCCGGTACTTCCTCTTCTACGTCGTCTGCGGCTACGCGGCCGGCTACGGCTTCGCGCTCCTCAACGACACCTCGGCGGACCCGCTGATCGGCGCGTCCGGCGCGATCGCCGGCGTCCTGGGGGCCTATCTCGTCCTGTATCCGAGGGCCAGGGTCTGGGTGCTGGTCCCGTTCCTGGTCTTCCTGCCCCTGCGGCTGCCGGCCTGGCTGGTGCTGGGCTTCTGGTTCGTGCTCCAGGCCGTGTACTCGTCCGGCGAGGGCGTCTCGGACGCCGGCACGGTGGCGTACGCGGCGCACATCGTCGGCTTCCTCGTGGGCATGCTGCTGGCCTGGCCGCTCAAGCCGGGCACGCCCCCGCCGCCGGAACCGCGCGGCCTGCTGTTCGGCAGGCGGGCCCGGCCCCGGCACGGCTGGTAGCGGGACCGGGTCAGCGGGCCGTCCGGGTGTGGACGTACTCGACCAGCCGGGTCAGCGCGTCCGGGTCGGTGGACGGCATCACCCCGTGGCCGAGGTTGAAGACATGGCCTTCGAGGCCGGCGGCCGCGTCGAGCACCTCGCGCGCCTTGGCCTCCACCGCGTCCTTGCCCGCGAACAGGACGGTCGGGTCGATGTTGCCCTGGAGCGCCTTGCCGGGCCCGACCCGGCGGGCGGCCTCGTCGAGCGGGACGCGCCAGTCGACGCCGACGACGTCCGCGCCGGCCTCACCCATGAGGTTCAGCAGCTCGCCGGTACCGACGCCGAAGTGGATGCGCGGGACGCCGTACCCCGAGACGGCCCCGAAGACCTTCGCGGAGGCGGGGAGCACCGAGCGGCGGTAGTCGGCGGGCGCCAGCGCGCCGGCCCACGAGTCGAAGAGCTGGACGGCGGAGGCGCCGGCCTCGATCTGGACCCTGAGGAACGCGGCCGTGATGTCGGCGAGGCGGTCCAGCAGGTCGGCCCAGAGTTCCGGGTCGCCGTACATCATCGCCTTGGCGTTCTCGTACGTGCGCGAGGGGCCGCCCTCGACGAGGTAGCTCGCGAGGGTGAACGGGGCGCCGGCGAAGCCGATCAGCGGGGTCGGTCCGAGCTCACGGGTGAGCATGCCGATCGCCTCGGTGACGTACGAGACGTCCTCGGGGGTCAGGTCGCGGAGCTGGGCGAGGTCGGCGCGGGTGCGGACCGGGTGCGCGACGACCGGGCCGACGCCGGGCTTGATGTCGAGGTCGACACCGATCGCCTTGAGCGGCACGACGATGTCACTGAAGTAGATCGCCGCGTCCACGTTGTGCCGGCGCACGGGCTGGAGCGTGATCTCGGTGACCAGCTCGGGCCGCATGCACGACTCCAGCATGGGGATGCCCTCGCGCACCTTGCGGTACTCCGGCAGCGAGCGGCCGGCCTGCCGCATGAACCACACGGGGGTGTGCGGCACGGGTTCACGCCTGCACGCCTTGAGGAAGGCACTGTCGTACGTCGCTGTCGGCTGCTGGCCCGCGGGGCTACCGTTCGCACTCACGACGGCAAGTCTCGCACGGCCCCGGACCCGGCGTGACCGCGCCCTTAGGTGGTGTCTCTCCCTGCGCGAAGGCGTCGTTCCCCTTACTCTTCCCCGCATGGCTGCGGCTCAGGGACGACTGTCGGACGGCGCTGGCGGAACGGGCGAGGGGAAAGGCACCGAGGAGGGCGAAGGACATAAGGGGAGTACGGCGCCACCGGCCTTCCGGGCCGCGGTCGACGCGCTGCGCGGCGCCCGGCTGCGGCCGCAGGTCGAGGTGGAACCGACGCCCGCACCGCAGCGTCTGGCCCCGTTCGCGTACGCCGTGGAGGCAGTGGTCGTCGACGGCGACCAGGACCTCGCCGACGGCCGTCTGGTGCTGCTGCACGATCCGGCCGGGCACGACGCCTGGCGGGGCACGTTCCGGCTGGTCACGCTGGTGCGCGCGGAGCTGGAGCCGGAGATGGCGGCCGATCCGCTGCTGCCGGACGTCTGCTGGTCGTGGCTCACCGGCGCCCTCCAGGCGCGCGGCCTGTCGTACGGGGAGCCGAGCGGGACCGTCACGCGGGCGAGTTCGCACTACTTCGGCGGGCTGTCCGAACGCCCGGCCGCCTCACAGATCGAGATCCGGGCCTCCTGGACGCCCCGGGAGGGCCGCGCCGGGGTCCCGGACACCGCAGCGCACCTCACCTCCTGGTGCGACCTGCTGGCACAGGTGGCGGGACTGCCGCCGGCCGCTCCCGGCGACGCGTCGGTGGTCACGCTGCCGCAGCGCCGTGACCCGCAGGCGCGCTAGACACCGCGTCCGGTCTCCCGTCCGTCACGAACGGGAGACCCGTTCACCCGGACCCCGGCGACCCACCCCTCATTGACCATCTCTTTGTCGATACGGCCACTTTCTGTCCCGTACGACAACAGGCCGAACCGATTCGATCTTCGGATGATCGATCGCGTGTCCGATTTGCGCGAATTATTGCTCACTAAATCGTGATCATTCTCTAAAGGCGGACGGGTTTGATGCCGAAGACGACTGTGACCTTGAAAGCACGGTTCGTCCCGGCTTCTTCCCCACAAGCCGGCCCCGTCCCCCACCCCAGGAGGCCTGGTGTCCGTTCTCCTTGAGCAGCCCGCAAGCCTGGTCGCCTACCGCCCGAACAAGCCCACCGCCATGGTGGTCGTGGCCGACCCGCGCGTCCGCTCCACCGTCACCCGCCACCTGTGGGCGCTCGGCGTGCGCGACGTCATCGAGGCCTCGTCCATCGCGGAGGCTCGTCCCCGCATCGGCAACCCCCGCGACATCTGCGTCGCCGACGTCCACCTCCCCGACGGCTCCGGCCTCACCCTCCTGTCCGAGACCCGCGCCGCGGGCTGGCCCAACGGCCTGGCCCTGTCCGCCGCCGACGACATCGGCGCGGTGCGCAACGCCCTGGCCGGTGGGGTCAAGGGCTACGTGGTCACCGGCACCCGCACCAACATCGGGCTCCCCACCCGACCGGGCGCCGCGCCCATCGGTTCCGCCGCCGCGCGTATGCACCGCCGCCCCCCGGGTGCCCCGAGCCACCCGGGCGGCTACCGCGAGCTCTCCGGCCGTGAGGTCGAGGTGCTCCGACTGGTCGCGGAGGGCCAGTCGAACAAGGCGATCGGCGTCTCGATGGGTCTGTCCGCCCTCACCGTCAAGAGCCACCTGGCCCGGATCGCCCGCAAGCTCGGCACCGGTGACCGCGCCGGGATGGTCGCCGTCGCCCTGCGCACCGGCATCATCCACTGACCGCTCGTTCACCCCGCACTCCACCGTTCAGCGACGTGAACCGGATCGGCCGCTGATCCGCTGTCACGTCTTACGGCGACGTCCCCCCGTTCGTGCACCTGATCTTTCACCGAGCTGACTGGTTTACGACCCCCCGGCGGCCCGGCGGGGGGACGGGAGGGGGGGGGGGGCCCGCCCCCCCACAAAAACAAGACGAAAGGGAACCCCCCCCCACAACCCCCCCCACACAAGG
>NZ_JBHZAN010000029.1:0-126940 GCF_042754285.1 Streptomyces sp. NPDC059224 | reverse complement strand
GGCGCCGCCCCCGTGGGGGTCACCTTTTTTTTACCGGTTGGTTTGTGTTTCCCCCCCCCCGGCCGCCGGGGGCGGCTTGTTGCCGGGGGGGGGCCCCGTCCACACACAGATACCCTTGACATGTGACCGACGCCCAAGACACCGCAGCAGACAGTTCACTGCGCACCACCGGGGGCACTCCCCCGGACGAGGCCGGATCTTCTGTGACGGGGGCGCCGATTCCCTTGCTGGAGCCGCGTGAGGGCATTCCGCCCGTGGTCACGGACGAGGATGCGCTCGCCCGCGTGATCGCGGCCTTCGCGGCCGGCTCCGGCCCCGTGGCCGTCGACGCCGAGCGCGCGTCCGGCTACCGCTACGGGCAGCGCGCCTACCTCGTCCAGCTGCGCCGCGAGGGCGCCGGCACGGCGCTGATCGACCCCGTCGCCTGCCCCGACCTGTCCGGCCTCGGCGAGGCGCTGGCCGGCGTCGAGTGGGTGCTGCACGCGGCCACCCAGGACCTGCCCTGTCTGCGCGAGATAGGCATGATGCCCGGCAGCCTGTTCGACACCGAGCTGGCCGGGCGGCTCGCCGGGTTCCCGCGGGTCGGGCTCGGGGCGATGGTCGAGAGCGTCCTCGGTTTCGTCCTGGAGAAGGGCCACTCCGCCGTCGACTGGTCGACCCGGCCGCTGCCCGAGCCGTGGCTGCGGTACGCGGCCCTCGACGTCGAGCTGCTCGTCGATCTGCGGGACGCCCTGGAGAAGGAGCTGGACCGGCAGGGGAAGCTGGAGTGGGCACGGCAGGAGTTCGACGCGATCGCCTCCGCGCCGCCGGCCGAGCCGCGCAAGGACCCCTGGCGCCGGACCTCGGGAATGCACAAGGTGCGGCGGCGCCGGCAGCTCGGTGTGGTGCGGGAGCTGTGGCAGACGCGGGACCGGATCGCGCAGAAGCGGGACGTGTCGCCCGGCAAGGTGCTCAGTGACGCGGCGATCGTGGAGGCCGCGCTGGCGCTTCCGGCGACCGTGCACGCCCTCGCGGCGCTGAACGGCTTCGGACACCGGATGGGACGACGGCAGCTGGAGCAGTGGCAGGCGGCGGTGGACCGGGCCAAGGCCCTGCCGGACGCCGGGCTGCCGCTGCCGGGTCAGCCGGTGACGGGTCCGCCGCCGCCACGGGCGTGGGCGGACAAGGACCCCGCGGCGGCCGCGCGGCTGTCCGCCGCGCGGGCCGCGGTGACCGCACTGGCCGAACAGCTCACCATGCCCCAGGAGAACCTGATCACGCCCGACACGGTGCGCAGGCTCTGCTGGGAGCCGCCGAAGACCGTCGACGCCGAGGCGGTGGCGGCGGCTCTGGCGGGCTACGGCGCCCGCCCGTGGCAGGTGGAGCAGGTGACGGCGGCTTTGGTGACGGCGCTGACCGCCTAGCGCCGGTCCGGCGGATCAGGGCGCGGCAGGCCGACGGCGCCTCGTCGGCGCCGGTGAGCGGAGTCCGGTCGAACGCCGGGGACGGTGGACGACCGGCGACAGCGCCGCCCGGGCTCCTCCGGGCAGGGGCGTGGCAGACCCCGCGTCCCGGCGTGATCCGCCGGACAGGCTCTGGCCGGTCCGCACCCGGCAGGGGTGCGGAAACGGAACCGGGACGGACGTCGAGATCACGCCAAGGTTGCAGGACGGCACGACCAGCGGGAACAGCGCGACCACCACGTTCACGGCCTCGGTGCGTGTGACCTTCGCCGCTCCGCCCGCCAGGGGTGGGCAGTCACGTTACTCACAAGTAGCATGGGGCCTGAGCGCGCGCTCAGCGCATCGCAGCAGTGCCATCCCGCACCCTGGAGGAGAGCCAATCGTGCCTCGTACCGTCAGGGATGTCGTCTTCGTCGACGGCGTCCGTACCCCGTTCGGCAAGGCGGGCCCGAAGGGCATCTACCACGAGACCCGCGCCGACGACCTCGTCGTGAAGGCGATCCGGGAGCTGCTGCGCCGCAACCCCGGGCTGGACACCAAAAAAATCGACGAGGTCGCCATCGCCGCGACCACGCAGATCGGTGACCAGGGCCTGACCATCGGCCGTACCGCAGGCATCCTCGCGGGCCTGCCGACCTCCGTGCCCGGCTACTCCATCGACCGCATGTGTGCCGGCGCCCTGACCGCCGTCACCACGGTCGCCGGTTCGGTCGCCTTCGGCGCGTACGACATCGCCATCGCCGGCGGTGTCGAGCACATGGGCCGCCACCCGATGGGCGAGGGCGTCGACCCGAACCCGCGGTTCGTCAGCGAGAAGCTGGTCGACGAGTCGGCGCTGTTCATGGGCATGACCGCCGAGAACCTGCACGACCGCTACCCGCAGATCACCAAGGAGCGCGCGGACGAGTACGCGGTGCGCTCGCAGGAGAAGGCCGCCAAGGCGTACGCCGACGGCAAGATCCAGGCCGACCTGGTGCCGATCTCGGTGCGCCGGACCAACCCCGAGGGCGGCGAGACCGGCTGGGGTCTGGTCACCGCCGACGAGCCGATGCGTCCCGGGACCACCCTGGAGAACCTGTCGGGTCTCAAGACGCCGTTCCGTGTGCACGGCCGGGTCACCGCCGGTAACGCGGCCGGTCTGAACGACGGCGCCACCGCCTCGCTCATCGCGAGCGAGGACTTCGCCCGTGAGAACAACCTGCCGGTCAAGATGCGGCTCGTGTCGTACTCCTTCGCCGGTGTCGAGCCGGAGGTCATGGGCTACGGCCCGATCCCGGCCACCGAGAAGGCGCTCGCCCAGGCCGGGCTGAGCATCTCCGACATCGGTCTGTTCGAGATCAACGAGGCCTTCGCCGTGCAGGTGCTGGCCTTCCTCGACCACTACGGCATCGCGGACGACGACGAGCGCGTCAACCAGTACGGCGGCGCCATCGCCTTCGGTCACCCGCTCGCCTCCTCGGGTGTGCGTCTGATGACGCAGCTGGCCCGCCAGTTCGAGGAGCACCCGAACGTCCGCTACGGCCTGAACACCATGTGCGTCGGCTTCGGCATGGGCGCGACGGTCATCTGGGAGAACCCGCACTTCGAGGGGGACAAGTGAGCAGCACCGCCGAGCTTTTGAAGCAGGCCTCCGACCTGTTCCCCGACGAGGTCGTGACGTCGGCGCACGTACGCCACTTCGACCTGCCGTCCGGGGCCGGCCGCTTCGCGCTGATCACCCTGGACAACGGCCTGGACCACACCAAGCCGACCACCTTCGGCCCGGCCTCGCTGGCCAACCTCAACACCGCGATCGACCAGGTGGAGAAGGAGGCGGCCGACGGCACGATCGTCGGTGTCGGCATCACCGGCAAGCCGTTCATCTTCGCGGTCGGCGCGGACCTGAAGGGCGTCGAGCTCCTCAAGGAGCACGAGCACGCGCTCGCCATCGGCAAGGGCGGCCACGAGGTCTTCAAGCGCCTCGCGGGCCTGGCCGTGCCGACCTTCGCGTACTACAACGGTGCCGCCATGGGCGGTGGCGTCGAGGTCGGTCTGCACTGCACGTACCGGACCGTCTCGAAGGCCATCCCGGCGTTCTCGCTGCCCGAGGTCTTCCTCGGTCTGGTGCCGGGCTGGGGCGGCTGCGCGCTGCTGCCGAACCTGATCGGCGCCGACAAGGCCGTCTCGGTCATCATCGAGAACAGCCTCAACCAGAACAAGCAGCTCAAGGGGCAGCAGGTCTTCGACCTGGGCATCGCCGACGCCCTCTTCGAGGGTGCCGACTTCCTGGAGCAGTCGCTGATCTGGACCGCCCAGGTGCTGAAGGGCGACATCGAGGTCGAGCGTCCGGTGATCGACCGCGGTGAGGCCTGGGACCAGGCCGTCGCCAAGGGCCGGTTCATCGCGGACTCCAAGGTGCACGGCGCCGCCCCGGCCGCCTACCGCGCCCTGGACATCATCGCCGCCGCCAAGAACGGCGACCTCCAGCAGGGCTACGACGCCGAGGACCTGGCGCTCGCCGACCTGATCATGGGCGGTGAACTGCGCGCGGGCATCTACGCGTTCAACCTCGTGCAGAAGCGCGGCAAGCGTCCGGCGGGTGCGCCGGACAAGAACCTGGCGCGTCCGGTCACCAAGGTCGGTGTCGTCGGCGCCGGTCTGATGGCCTCCCAGCTCGCGCTGCTCTTCCTGCGCCGCCTCGAGGTGCCGGTCGTGCTGACCGACATCGACCAGGACCGCGTCGACAAGGGTGTGGGCTACGTCCACGCCGAGATCGAGAAGCTGCTCGGCAAGGGCCGTATCAACCAGGACAAGGCCAACCGCCTCAAGGCACTGGTCACCGGTGTGCTGGACAAGGCCGAGGGCTTCGCGGACGCCGACTTCATCATCGAAGCGGTCTTCGAGGAGATCGGCGTCAAGCAGCAGGTGTTCGCGGAGGTCGAGGCGGTCGCCCCGGCGCACGCGATCCTGGCGACGAACACCTCCTCCCTGTCGGTGACGGAGATGGCGTCGAAGCTCAAGAACCCCGAGCGGGTCGTGGGCTTCCACTTCTTCAACCCGGTCGCGATCCTCCCGCTCCTGGAGATCGTGCGCGGCGAGCGGACCGACGACGCGGCGCTGGCCACCGCCTTCGCCGTCGCCAAGAAGCTGAAGAAGACCGCGGTGCTGGTGAAGGACGCCCCGGCGTTCGTCGTCAACCGCATCCTCACCCGCTTCATGGGCGAGATCCAGAACGTCATCGACGAGGGCACCCCGGTCGAGGTCGCGGAGAAGGCGGTGGAGCCGCTGGGCCTGCCGATGTCCCCGCTCGTCCTGCTCGAGCTGGTCGGTCCCGCCATCGGTCTGCACGTCTCGGAGACCCTCAACCGGGCCTTCCCGGACCGCTTCACCGTCTCCCCGAACCTCGCGGCCGTCGTCAAGGCGGGCAAGCGCGGCTTCTACGTCTACGACAGCGGGAAGCCGGAGCTGGACCCGGAGGTCGCCGCGCTGCTCGAGCAGGGTGACGTGGTCCTCAGCGAGGAGCAGGTCCGTGACCGCGTCCTGGACGCCGTCGCCCAGGAGATCGGGCTCATGCTCGACGAGGGTGTCGTCGCCGAGGCGCAGGACATCGACCTCTGCCTGATCACGGGCGCCGGCTGGCCCTTCCACCTGGGCGGCATCACGCCGTACCTGGACCGCGAGGGTGTCTCCGGCCGCGTGAACGGCAAGAAGTTCCTGGCGCCCGGCGTGGCTTCGGTCCCGGCGTAACACCCCGAGAGCGAAGGGGCCTTCCGCGTACCGCGGAAGGCCCCTTTTCCGTGCTCGTGCCCCTGTCAGAAGGAGCCGCCGTAGTAGGACACGGGTGACGCCGCCGCGGCGGAGACGTTCATGACGGTGAAGGGGACCCGGGTCACCGTGGACTCCGTGCCCGCCCCGTCGACGGCGAAGACGTCGACGACGTGCGGGCCCTCGCTCCACGGCCACCCCGATTCCCACGTCCAGCCGCCGTTCGCGGCGACCGGCGCGCCGCTCAGCAGCATCCCGTTCTCCCGGAAGCCCACCTGCACGGCGCCCGCGGCGGAGCCGCTGAAGACGACGTGCGAGTCCAGGACCTGCTCATGGGCCACGGGCTCCAGCACCACCGGCGCCGTGGCACTCGGTCCCACCGTCGACACCATCGGCGCCGGGGCGCCGGGACTCGTCGGGGTGGCGGGCCCCGGCACGGAGTCGACGGCCGTGAAGCGGACTTCGGTGCGGCCCGACTGGTAGCCCACCGCGTCCACGGCGTAGATCTTCACCGGGTGCTCGCCCTTGCTCCAGGCTCTGCCCAGTTCCCAGGACCAGGTGCCGTCGGGGCCCACATCGCTCTGCCCGAGGTACTTGCCGTGCTCCCAGACGATCACCCGCAGGGCACCCGCCGCACGCCCCGTGAACCGCACGGCGTCCCGGCGGACCTGCGACCTCGGCGCGGGTGCCGTCACCACCGGGGCCGGGAAGTCGGCGCCGCGCACCGTGGCGGTGGCGGACAGGTAGGAGTCGATGGCGGACCGGTCCCGGTCCGGCTCCTCGAAACCGTTGCGCACGAAACCCAGCCGCGGGGCGATGCCGTCGATCAGGAAGTTGACGATGCCCATCAGCAGGGGGACGTTGCGGCCCGCGACCTGGGTGTGGTCGGCGATGTGCGGCGAGTCGCTGAAGACGAAGTTGAAGTTCTCGTAGTGCTGGAAGAGACCCAGGTAGGGCTCCACCTGG
Source organism: Streptomyces sp. NPDC059224 (assembly GCF_042754285.1). Classification (NCBI taxonomy): domain Bacteria; kingdom Bacillati; phylum Actinomycetota; class Actinomycetes; order Kitasatosporales; family Streptomycetaceae; genus Streptomyces; species Streptomyces sp. NPDC059224. Next base: position 120,788 of record NZ_JBHZAN010000029.1, on the reverse strand, counting down.
ACCGGATACTGGTCGTCCTGCGCCGAGGAGACCAGGTAGATGTTGGCCGAGCGGTGGACACCGGAGCGCGCCAGGTCGGGGATGAGCGCGTCCATGATCCGCACGTTCTCCTCCGGCACGGCCTCGCCGAGCATGAAGCGGGCGACGCGGGGATGCACGGTCTTCACATAGGTACCGACCGCCAACTGGGGCGCGATGGCGACGATGTTCCTGAAGCCGTACTTCAGGCCGAAGTAGAGGGCCGCGCTGCCCCCCTTCGAACCGCCCCACAGGGTGACGGAGTCGGTGGTGAGGCCGAGGGCGGTCATCACCTTCGAGATCAGCCCGATCACGGACTGCTCCAGGGCGAAGTCCATCTCCCTGCAGAGGTAGTAGCTCTGGCTCCCGGCGAAACTGTCCCGGATCCAGAGGATGTTCGCGCGCAGTTTGTCGAACACCCCGTTGGACCAGCCGTAGTCGGCCGGTGCGGAGAAGTTGGCGAAGACGACGACCAGGTGCCGGTTGCCCTTCTGGGCATGTGCGAACCGGTACTCGACCGGAAACGCTCCCGAGGCTTCGATACCGGTGAGCAGCTGCCTCCCGTTCGAGGGTGCTGGGGGCATGGGTGACATCCCTTCCTGAGGTGTGTCGGGTCAGTGGCCGGGGGTCCGCATGACGGCGAAGGTGACGGAGGCCGACGGCGACTCCTCGCCCGCGGCATTGGCCGCGAACACCTCGACGGTGTGCGTGCCGCCCGCCCAGTTCCAGTCGGCGTCCCAGAGCCAGCGGCCGTCATGACCGACCGGGCAGAAGCCCAGCGGTGCCCCGTTCTCCCGGAAGCCGACCCGGACGGCGGCGTTGGAGGCGCCGGTGAAGCGGACCTGGGTACCGAGGATCTCCTGGTGGGGCTCCGGTGTGTGCACGATCGGCGGCGGCAGCGCCATGTAGGTCTGCTGGACGACCGGCTCCCGGGTGTCGTACCGCGGTGCCTCGCCGTGGGCCGCGCCCTGTTCGGAGGCGGTGAACTTCACCTCGGTGCGCCGCGACTGATGGCCCGACGACGCGACGGCGAAGACCCGCAGCGTGTGCTCGCCCGGTCGCCACGGCTCCCGGCGCTGCCAGGTCCAGCCGCCGTCGGAGGCGACGGGTGCCGAGGCCAGGTACCTGCCGTTCTCCCAGACGCTCACGCGGACCGCCCCGGGGGCGCTGCCGACGAGAACGCCGGTCGTCGGCAGCACGCCGTGCTCGATCGGCACGGTGACGACCGGCGCCGCGAGCCCGTCCTGGACGACCGATGTGGACGCGAGGAAGGACGTGATACCCGACCGGTCCGCGTCGGGCTCCTCGTAGCCGTGGCGGGTGATGCCCAGGCGTGGGCTGATGCCCTCCACGAGGAGGTAGGCGATGCCGAGCAGCGGGGGTGTGTTGCGCTGGGTGACCTTGCCGTGGTCGGTGATGTGCGGGGACTCGCTGAAGACGAAGTTGAAGTTCGGGTATCGCTGGAGCAGCCCCAGATACGGCTCCACCTGGCCGGCGTACTGCTCGTCCTGGGGCGAGGACACCAGGTAGAGGTGCGCGTCCTGGTTGGCGCCGGAGGCCAGGAGGTCGGGCAGGACCGCGTCGAGGAGCCGGACCCCGTCCTCGGGCATCTCCTCGCCGAGCATGTGCCGGCCGGTGTCCGGATACACGTCGCGCACGAAGGTGCCGATCCGCAACTGCGGGACGCTGGCCACGATGTTGCGGAAGCCGTAGCGCAGCCCGAAGTAGAGCGCGGCGCTGCCGCCCTTCGAGCTGCCCCACAGGGTCACGTCGTCCGGGGTGAGGCCGAGGGCCTTCATCACGTTCGAGATCAGCCCGATCACGGACTGCGCGACGCCGAAGTCCATGTCCCTGCAGAGGTAGTAGGTGTTCCCGGCGTCGAACCTGTCGCGGATCCAGAGGATGTTGGAGCGGAGGTTGTCGAGGATTCCGGTGGCCCAGCCGTAGTCGTCCGGGGCGTAGATGTTGGCGAAGACGACCGTCAGGTGCCGGTTGCCGCCCCGCGCGTGGGCGAACCGGTACTCCACGGGGTAGCCGCCCGAGGCGTCGATCCCCCGGATCACCTGGCGGCCCTTCGCGGGTGCTTCAGACATGGTGCGTTTTCCGTCTCGTCGTGTGGTGTCCGGTCGGCGGGTCGGCCATCATGTCGTGGTGCATCCCGCTTCCTCCTCGTCCGTGCCCGGCCGCCCGGACCGCCGACGGCGCCGGCTCGCCCTCGCGGCGGCCGCCCTGCTGGGGCTGGCCACCGCGGTGACGGTGCTCCAGACCTACCGGCCCGACCACTCCTACGCCTCGTCCCGGGCGCTGACCGTGGCGACCTGGAACATGTGCGGCGTCCAGCAGTGGGGCTGTGCGGCCACCGGCGGCTGGACGCTGAAGAGGCGCGAGCTGGACGAGCTCGCCACGCGGGCCGGAGCACGGGTGATCTTCCTGCAGGAGACCTGCGCCACCGAACTGGAGTCGGTACGCGAAGGACTCGGCCGGTCCTGGCACACCGCGTTCCACGCCTACGCGCGGCGTGACACGTCGGGGCGGACGGCACCGGTCCGGTGTGCCACGCCCGGGGCGGGCACCGCCGGCTTCGCGATCCTCTCCGCCTACCGGCTGTCCGCCGTCGCCTCGGTGTCCTCGCAGCAACCGACCGTCGGGGTGCAGCGGGGCATCCTGTGCGCCACCGTCGCCGCGCACGACCTGCGGGTGTGCACCGCCCATCTGAGCCCGCGGCACAGCGACGCGGCACACCCCGGCTGGGAGTTCCGCGACAACCAGCTGAAGACGCTGGCCGCCGCGGCGGCGGCGCGGCGCACGGTGTACGGCGGTGATCTCAACGTGAATCCGCCGGGCGCGGCCAACCCCTACTCGTGGGTGTGGCCGTCCGGTCCGTACTCCAGTCACCGGGAGTGCGACCAGTCCTCCGCGTCCTCCCGGGCGGGCCGGAGCACGCATGTCTCCGGCCACAAGTTCGACTATCTGTTCACCGGGTTGTCCACGGTCCGCTGCACGGTGCGCGACACCGGCGCGTCGGACCACTACGCGCTGCTGCTGCGCGTGCGCACGGACTGAGCGCAGGCCTGTGCGGCCCACGGCGGCGCCGGGGCCCCCAGGTGTGTTCACCGGCGCGGTCATGGGGCGGTGCGGCCGTTCGCCGTCATACGCCCATGCCTTCGGCGACCCTGCTCCGGGCGGTGCGGTCGTCGGCCGGCCCGGGCTGGGCCGGCAGTGCGTTCATGGGCCGGCCGGTGCCGGCCGCCGACCGCGCCGGCTGCCGCTGCGGGGCGAACCAGCTCTGGGCGTGCCACCGGACCGGGGTCATGGCACGTCCCTGGTGCCGCGTGTCCATGGAGCCCACGGCCGGCGCCCGCCCTTCCTCGGCCGTCAGGTCGCCGCCCGCGATCAGCATCCGGTCCGCGAGCCGTGCGGAGGCGAAGCCGTCGTCGAGGTCGCAGAACTCACGCTGGAACCAGCGGTAGCGCTCCGCGTAGGCGTCCTGGATGCGGTCGATGTCACGGATGGCGGTCACCAGGTCCGCGGAGGAGTACACCAGGGGGCCGGGCGCACTGCGCTCGAAGTCGAAGTAGAAGCCGCGCAGGGTGTCCCGGTAGTGGTCGAGGTCGTAGGTGAAGAACAGGATGGGACGTCCGGTGTTGACGTAGTCGAACATCAGAGACGAGTAGTCCGTGATCATCACGTCGGTGATCAGGGACAGATCGGCCATGTCCGGATAGTCGGAGACGTCGAAGACGAACCCGTCGCCGGCCCCGGGCACCGGGTCCACCACGTTGGGGTGACGGCGCACCAGCAGGACGTGGTCGGCAGCCAGCCGGTCGCGGGCGTCCTCCAGGTCGATACGGAAGTCCAGCTTGTACTTGCCGGGCGCGTAGAACTGGTCGTCTCGCCAGGTGGGTGCGTACATCACGACCCGTTTGCCGTCGGGCACTCCGACGCGCCGCCGGATCTCCTGCTCCTGCCCCTCGGTATCCGGTCTTCGCAGGATGTCGTTGCGCGGGTACCCGCACTCCACCATCTCCCCCGGGAACCCGAAGGCGCGCTGGAGGATCGGCGTGGAGAAGCTGTTGGGCGAGACCAGCATGTCCCAGTTCTGCACCTCCTTCTCGACCCGCTCCAGGTAGCGCTGGTCCGCGAAGTGGATGGCCTCGATGTCGTGGCCGATCTTCTTCAGCGGGGTGCCGTGCCAGGTCTGCACGACGATCTGTCCGTCACGCTTCTGGAACCAGTCGGGCAGGTGGTTGTTGACCACGACGTACCGGCTGGTGGCCAGGGCCTCGTACCACTCCGGAGACCACATGCGCACCGGCCTGGCCGTCGGCGGGACCTGGACCTGGTCGTCGCGTACGACCCAGAGGTGCTCGACGTCGACACCGCGGCGCACCAGTTCCTCGTGCAGGGCACGGGGACTGTCCGAGTACTGGGTGCCCTTGAAGGCGTCGAAGAGGACCGCGGGCCGCACCTTGCTCCGGCGGGCGGCCGGGTAGGCCTTGGTGCGCAGCAACTTCTGACGGTAGGGACCACGGGCGTGGTCCGGCATCGCGGAGTGCACGAGGACGGAGAGCCGGTCGTAGGCCTCGGCCTGGAGTTCGTAGCGGCGCTCGTCCGCCTCGTAGTCCTGTGGGAGGGCGGCGACGAGATCCTGCTCGATCTTCACCATGAGGTCTTCGAGGCGGTCCTCGCGGGCCACCGAGGACAGGTCCTGACGGCGCAGGAAGAAGTCCCAGCGTCCGGCGGCGAGGGGGATGTCGCCGGCCAGGGTCCGCATGGCGGCCGGCGTCAGGAGGGCTCGGAACCTGTTGCCGTCCCACTCCAGCGGGACGGTGCGTTCGGCACCGTGCGCACGCGAGCGGACCACGAGGTGCGCCGCCCGGTACTCCTGGGCCGACATCCGGTCCGCGGCCAGGTAGCGGCCGGCGATCTCCAGCGAGCCGTCCTCGTGCCAGCCGAAGTCGGTGGCCGTGGGCAGGGTCGCGCGTTCGAAGAGTACGAGGTAGCCGGAGCCGTTGCGGTGGACGACGATCTCCCGGTCGCCCTCGCGGGTCTGCAGCGCGGCGGGCACGCGGTAGTGCCCGTCCGCGGTCTCCTCGGAGACCACCGGATAGATGGTCATCTTGCGGCCCTCGACGTGGAAGGTGGTCTTCCAGCCGTTGCTGCCCATGTTCCAGGACTCGGGTATGCCCGCGCCGGATTGTGCCTCGGCCCGGAATCCCGGTACCAGGACGCGCAGCGGAATCCGGGCGGTGAACGTGCACCAGCCCTCGCCGCCGGGCCTGAAGTGAACCCACGCGTCGTGCCGGGCGGCCCCGCTCATGCTGGTGACCCGGAGCTTGCCCCACTCGGGCACCTTGGGCCCGAGGTACACGCCGTTCAGCTCCAGCTGGTCGCCGCTCACGCGGTGGCCGGTGATCCGGCAGCGCACGATCTCCACGCGTAGCTTGAGCTTGCCCTGCAGGAACAGGGGAAGTACGCGGGTGTTCTTGTCCACGTAGCGGTACGGCGGGTTGGCCGCGGTCCCGGCGCCGCCCCGGTCGATGCCCCGGTAGCGGAACAGACCGCGGCTGAGCACTCCGGCGGCGACGTCCCAGGTGCCTTCGACCCACTGCCCCTTGTGCTTGAGACGGGTGGTGTCGATCTGGGCCTCGAAGCCGGCCCAGTCGTAGCAGTAACGATTCTGGTTGGAGTGCTCGGTGGCCTGCGGCGCGTAGGTCGACCTGGCGGTGGTGATCACCAAGCGCCCCTGCTTCTTGTTGCGCAGGGCGATCGCCTTCACCGACATGTGCTTCTTGTGCACATTGAGGAAACGGACATATGCCGTGCCACTGAGGCTGAGCAGATGGCCGTCGGCGCTCCAGCGTGCGTCGCCGAGCGCCCCGTGCAGCGAGAACTCCTTGTCGAGGCGGTAGGCCTTCTTGTCCAGACCGACCCCGCGGTCGCCGAGGTAGGGGTACTTCAGGTAGCGGCGGAACCGCCGCTGGACGGGCATGGGGCCGCCGCGCCGTTCGAACTGGACGACTTCGAGCAGTTCCGGCAGCCGCCGTTCACGCACCAGGAGCCACTTGACCCGGGCGTCCGCCGGCAGTTCGTCGATGATCGTGGGATCGGCCTCGTCGAGGAACTGGTTGGCCCACTCCACGAACGCCTGCTGGTACTCCTCGTCCGCGTCGGGGAGCACCTTCAGATGCAGCATCAGGTCGGACTTGAGGCAGGCGAGGTCGTACTTGCGCTTGCTCTCCTCGTACGCCCGGGAGCGCCGTCCGGCGAGGAAGCGGCTCACCGACTGGACGGCGGAGACCCGGTCGCGCAGGTTGGACAGCTCGGTGTGGCGCTGGGTGATCGAGGGAGCGGCACCGCCCTCGCGGCGCCGCCAGAAGTAGACGACGTCGGTGACGACGTCCACCTTGGCGGCCCGGAAGTGGGCGTACATGTTGACCCAGGAGTCCTCGTAGAGGACGCCTTCGGGGAACTCGATGAAGTGGTAGTCCCAGAACGACCGGCGGAACAGCTTGTTCCACACGGTCCGGTCGTAGATGAGCGCGTCGAACTTCGTGATGTGGGTGCCGCGGCGGTCCTTCTGCATCGGAGTCTTGTGCAGCGGCGACTGCCACTTCTTGGTGGAGTTCATCATCTGCACGTTGCCGGAGACGAAGTCCGAACCGGACTCCTCCAGGGTGCGCACCAGCAATTCGTAGGCGTACTCGGGAATGACGTCGTCGCCGTCGACGAAGGCGATGAACTCCGCGCGCGGATGGATGGCCCGCAGGCCGGTGTTCCGGGCGTGTCCGGGCCCCTGCGACTCCTGCCGGATCAGCCGGAAGCGCGGGTCGGCGGCGCAGAACTCCGCGGCGATGCGCGTCGAGCGGTCGGTGGATCCGTCATCGACGAGGATCACCTCGAAATCGCGGAACGACTGCCACGCGATCGATTCGAGACACTCGGCGAGGTAGGCCTCAACATCCTGAAAAGGGACAACAATACTCAGACGCGGACGATCCGCCACCCTTACTCCTACCGAGACAATTCACCCAATGAGCCCGTCGAGAAGGCCTCATTGGGCGACACCCCCCTGACCCGGCAGACCCACAGCCCCCTTGCTGCGTCGACAACTGCCGCCCCTGCGGCCTCAGGCATGAGCCCCCTCCACCGGAGGTCACAGGTTCCACACATTCTTAACTGACATTAACCCATGGTCAAGCGCCCTTAATGTGGTGTTCATCGCCGACTCCGCAGCCGTCCAACCCCGGTTAATGCCAGGTCATGAGGACGCCTATAGTTCTCCTCTGCATCGCTCGTACCAGTTGGGCCGGCCTCCCCCACCCGGGCCCCGCAACTCCGCGGCAGCGGAGCTCGTGAGGAGAGGAACCGCATCCGATGACGCACGGCGCCACGACCGAAAACCGACGTGCCCGCACGACCACCGAGGGCGGACAGGACGGCCCGGCCCCCCGCAAGAGGCGCCGCGGCCGCATCGTGCTGGCGTCGCTCCTGGTCCTGCTGCTGGCCGTGGGCGGTACCGCCTACTGGCTCTACAGCGGCATAGACGGCAACATCAAGGGCGTCGACATCAACAAGGCGATCGGCGACGACCGTCCGGAGAAGCTGCCCACTTCAGGACAGAACGTCCTGATCCTGGGCTCCGATTCACGCGCGGGCGCCAACGCGGATCTGCACACGGGCCATGTCTCCGGCGCCCGTTCGGACACCGCCCTGGTGCTGCACATACCACAGGGACGTAAGAAGGCCGTAGCGGTCAGCATCCCCCGTGACACCCTGGTGACCCGCCCGAAGTGCACCAAAGCGGACGGATCCACCGCCGCCTCGGCGAAGCGCGTGATGTTCAACTCCATCTACTCCCAGGTCGGTCCCGCCTGCGTCGTGAAGACCGTGGAGCAGATCTCGGGGGTCCGCATGGACCACTACGTCGAGGTCGACTTCGCCGGCTTCAAGGGTCTCGTGGACGCGATCGGCGGCGTCACCGTCACCGTCGGCCAGGACATCCACGACTCCTCCAGCGGCCTCGACCTGGCCAAGGGCACCCACAAGCTGAACGGCACCCAGTCCCTCGAGTTCGTCCGCACCCGGCACGGCATAGGTGACGGCAGTGATCTCGGCCGCATAGGCCTGCAGCAGCAGTTCATGATCGCCCTGCTCGCGGAGATCCAGAAGCAGGACCTGCTGGGCAGCCCGGTGAAGGCGTACAAGATCGCCGACAAGCTCACCGCCGCGCTCACCACGGACTCCGAGCTCGCCTCACTCACCAAGCTCGCCGAGTTCGGCCGCAGCCTGAACGGCGTCAACCCCTCCACCATGGAGACGATCATGCTTCCGGTGGCGTACGACAAGGTCGACCCGAACCGGGTCGTGGCCGCCCAGCCTCAGGCGAGCACGCTCTGGAAGGCGATCCGCACCGGCTCGGACATCCCCGATTCCGCCAAGAAGTCGCCGGCGACGGGCGGCTGAGCACAGCCCGGAGCTGCCGCGGGACCTGGCCGAAGCCTCGTCACAGGTCCTGCCACGGCCCCATGCTCAGTCCCGCGCCGGCCTCCTGCCGGGCGACCCGAGGTGTGCCGTCCGGGCCGACCAGTGCCATGACCACCCGGCCGCGGCCGTCCCGGGCCAGCGCTGGCGAGCCCTCGCAGGGCTCGGTCAGGGCGTACCACCACATGCCGCTGCCCTCGTCCTCGTCACCGCCCACCCCGAGGACCGCGTGTCCGTCCTGGTCCCGGTAGGCGAGGACCAGGCAGTCGTAACCGTCGAGCGAGGCGCGCAGCGTCGCGTACGGCCGCGCTGTCGCCGAACCGCCCAGGGAGGCCGGCCAGCCCCCCGCCCGCCAGGACATGGCGGCGCCGGTTTCGGTGTCGGACCAGAAGAACGTGGCCTGGTCCCGGCCGGTCTCCAGCGCGGCGACGGTACCCGGCGAGGAGTGCAGCGCGAAGCCGCGCGGGCCCACGAAGTCACCGCCCGGCTCGTGCTGCCGCCAGACGAACACACCGCTCTCGGCGTCGACGCACACCTCTATCCGCCCGCTCGCCAGGGCCACCGCGACGGGCCACGGGCTGATGCCGCCGCCCTTCAGCCTCTCCCAGGCCCCCCATTTGCCGCTCGGTGTCTCCCGGCGCAGCACCAGGTCGCCGTGTGCGCTCCGGGCGAAGACGTGCACCCTGCCGTCCGAGGCGACCGCGCCCGACGGCGGCCCCAGCAGCAGCCCCTGCTCCCGGTCCGGATGCGGACTGCCCAGCGAACGCCAGTCGGTGAAGGCCAGCCCCGTCTGGTACTGCGTGGCATGCACGATGTCCACCCTGCGCGTCCCGTCCGCGCCGGTGCGCTCCCTGCGGCCGAGGAAGTGGACGTAGGTGTCCGCGCCCTGGACCACGGCCAGGTGGGTCAGCCCGGCGACGGGAACGAAGCGGGGCCCGCTCCAGTCCGATCCGCCCATCGTGTCCTCGGTCCAGCACAGCAGTCCGCCCTCGGTCGGCACGTACAGGCTGAGCCGGCCGTCCCTGCCGAGGGTGAGCCAGTCCCCGCGGGCGGGGCCGGGCCCGGCCGCACCACGCGAGCCGGAACCGGCGTCGCGGACGGCACCCGCGCGATCTGAGGACTTCTTCCGCATGGCCCGCTGCACTCCCTTGAAGCCGCCGCGTCATGCGTACGGATTGGCTGAAACGGCGCTCATCATATGTCGCCCGTCCATATGTTCTCCTCGCCGTCCGCGCAGTCACGGTCCATGGCCGACGGCATGTCGCTCCATCCGCCCGGCCCGCTCAGCCGATCTCGCGCCAGGCCTCCAGCGCCAGCCCCGGTTCGTCCTTGCGGCGGGTGAGCAGGATCCGTCCGGTGGACGGCGACCTGGTCGCCGCGGTGACCCGGTCGTCCTCGTCCGTGGTCAGGGCGATCGTCGCGTCGGCCGGGAGCTGCGGTCCCGACTCGGTCCACCAGGCCCCGGCCCGCTCGTCCTGCGTGGGGTACGCGGCGAACGCCACCCGGCCGCTCGCCGAGCGCTGGGCGAGCAGCGTGCAGTCGTGCCCGTCGAGTTCGCAGCGGACCGCGGCGACCGGTCCGGGGCCGGCGGAGGGCAGCAGCGTGTACGGCTTGCCGCCGGGACGCCAGGCGCACAGGTCACCGGCCTCGTCACTGTAGAAGAGGGTCGTGCTCTCGGCGGAGGTGGCGAGGGCGGCGAGGGTGCCCGGACGGACCGGGGCCTCCAGCGCCTCCAGCAGCACCGGCGGCCTCCCCGCCGTCTCCTGGCGCCAGTACAGGATCCCGCCCGGTGTCGCCGCGTACACCTCCACCCGCCCCGACTCACCGGTCACCGCGGCGAGCCCGTCCTCGACCAGCCGGCCCTTCAGGTCACGCCACGGCTCCCAGCCGCCCTTCTCCTTCTGGGCGACCATGCTCACCCCGCGGCCCCGGTTGCGGACGAAGACATGGGCCCGGCCCCGCGCGTCCACCGCGACGGCCGGGGCACCGGTGACGTCGCCCTTCTTGTTGGGGTGGCCTGTCGACTGCCAGTCCAGGGCGGCCAGATGCGGACGGTAGTGGGTGGAGTGGACCAGCCCCGACTCGCCCTTCACCGTGGGCCGCCAGGCGACCAGGTGGGCATATCCGTCGGCGCCCTGACCCACCGTGAAACCCGGATGCAGACGCTGTTCGCCGCCCATCTTCCGGGGGATGCCCCAGGGACCGCCGGGACCACGCTCCGCCCGGCACAGCACCGAGTCGCCGGACGGCAGATAGACACTGAGCCGGCCGTCCCGGCCCCGCACGAGCCAATCGCCGTTCACCGCTTCACTCTAAGCGGGTCGTCGTCCGGGGCAGTGCCCCGGCCCCGGGCGTGCGACGCTGGGGGTATGGATGACGAAGCTTCCCTGCTGGTGATCGTCGACGGCGCGAACGTCGTCGGGTCACGGCCGGACGGCTGGTGGCGGGACCGCAAGGGGGCCGCCGAGCGACTGCGCGACCGGCTGGCCGAGCGGGGCCTGCCCGGCCGCCCGTCCCCGGTGGAACTGGTGCTCGTCGTCGAGGGCGCGGCCCGCGGAGTGACGTCGGTACCCGGGGTCCGGGTGGAACCGGCGTCCGGCAGCGGCGACGACCGCATCGTCGAGCTGACCGCCGAGGACCCCGGCCGCCCCCGCCTCGTGGTCACCGCCGACCGCGAACTGCGCAGCCGGGTGGCCGCGTTGGGTGCCGAGGTGATCGGCCCCAGCGCTCTGCTGCACTGAACCGGCCCCGCCGGACCACGAAATCCGACCCGGCCGCGATCGCAGCCGCACCGGACCGGGCCCGACCGGGCCCGGACGAGGTCGGCCATGTCGTGGACCTACTCCTGCGGCAGCCGGGCGTACAGCACCGCTCCGTCCACCTCGTCCACCCGTTCGTAGTCGGCGGTGAGCAGCCGGCGCAGGGTGGGGACGTGGCCGGGGCCGTACGGCTTGCCCCGGGAGTCGTCGACCACCAGGGCCGGTGCCCGGTCGGCCAGCTCGGCGCGGAAGACCGGCCAGGTGCCCTCGACGGCGTACTTCTCGCCCACCTGCGGACCGTCCCGGCCGCCGCTGAAATTGGTGAGCAGGCCGGCGGTGAGGTAGCGGGTGACGGGGGTGCGGTCGGCGAGCCAGTACGTCTCCGGGTGCATGCCCCACACCAGCACCCGGTCGCCCGGCTGGGTGCGCTGGGCGAGGGCGGCCGCGAGCCGCTGGGCGTGCGCGAGTTCGGGGCGGGGAGCCAGGAGCCCCCAGGTCAGGAAGAGGGCGCAGACGCAGGCCGAGGTACGGACGGCGGCCGCGGTCCGCTCTTGCGGCAGGATCTGCAGCGCGGCCGTGGCCAGCAGCGCCAGCGGCGGGGTGAGTTGCAGGAAGTAGTGGCCGAAGAAGTGGAAGCCGACGGTGACGGCGACCGCGGACGCGCCCAGCCACAGCCAGAGGTCGGCGGCGCCGGTCCGGGCCAGGCGCAGGCCGCGCGCGACGGGCGGGAGCAGGCCGGCACAGGCCGCGGCCAGGATCGCGGTGTTGGTCAACGCCCGTACCAGGACATGGAGTTCGGAGCCGGTGAAGGAGGCGTAGGCGCCGGAGCCGGTGACCGTCCAGAAGGCGAAGCCGGCCGGGTCGGTGAGCAGGGCCGCGCCCAGTACGGGCAGGGCGATGCCGGCCGTCAGCCGGAGCAGGTTCGCGCGCGGACCGCCGTACCGGTTGAGCAGATAGACCACCGGCAGCAGGACCGCGCCGCCGGTCTGCTTGGTCAGCAGGGCGCAGGCGACGGCCGCACCGGCGGCGCCCCAGCGGCGGCGGTCGGCGCACCACATCGCAGCCGCCGTGGCGGGCAGTATGAACACCTCGAACGTGGCCGCCTGGGCGTCCTCGGGGTTGAGCCCGACGGAGACCAGCAGGTACAGCGCTCCGGCGGTACGCCCCGCGCGGTCGCCCCAGCGGCGCCGGGCGATCGAGGCGAGCAGTACCGCGGTGGCCAGCTGGGCGAGCACGGCGAGGATCCGGACCGGGGTGAGCGACCCGGACCCGAAGGCCGCGAACACCCCCTCGTACAGCCAGGGCAGCAGGGGCGGCTTGCGGTCCACGACCGTCTCGTACAACTGCCCGCCGCGCGCCAGCATGCGTGCCTGCACGGCGAGGTAGCCCTCGTCCGGGTTCCACAGCGCCCGCAGGAAGGACGGCGCCCGGGTCACGCAGGCAAGGACGGCGAGCAGGGGCAGCAGCCGCGTCCAGTACCCCTTCCCTGCGACTACGGACCGTGGCGGGGCGAGGGGCGCGAGAAGCATGGGGAGCACGCTATCCGGCCCCGCAGTCCCACCCGGACGGGACATACGGGGCCGGAGCGGCGAGCCTGCCGGTCACGGAGCGTCGGCGGGAGTCCGCTCGCCCCTCGCGAGGCGGCTGTGCGAGCGGCCGTAGAGGAAGTAGACGACGAAGCCGATGACCATCCAGATGGCGAACCGCAGCCAGGTCTCGGCGGGCAGGTTGAGCATCAGCCACAGCGAGGCCAGCACGGAGACGACCGGCAGCACCGGAACCCACGGGGTACGGAAGGACCGCTCCAGGTCGGGCCGGTTGTTGCGCAGGATGATCACGCTGATCGCGACGACGACGAAGGCGAAGAGCGTACCGATGTTGACCAGTTCGGCGAGTTCACTGAGGCTGGTGAAGCCGGCGACGATCGCGATGACGACGCCCAGCAGGATGGTCGGCCGGTACGGGGTGCGGAACCTCGGGTGGGTGTGCGAGAAGAACCGGGGCAGCAGCCCGTCCCGGCTCATCGCGAAGAACACCCGGGACTGGCCGAGCAGCAGGATCATGCACACGGTGGTCAGGCCGACGGCGGCACCGAAGCTGATCAGGCCCGCGAACCAGGGATGCCCGGTGGCCTTGAACGCGTCGGCGAGCGGGGCGTCCACGGACAGTGCGCTGTACTTCTGCATGCCGGTCACCACGATGGCCACGGCGACGTACAGCGCGGTGCAGATGATCAGCGAGCCGATGATGCCGCGCGGCACGTCCCGCTGGGGATTGCGGGTCTCCTCGGCGGCGGTGGCGACGACGTCGAAGCCGATGAAGGCGAAGAAGACGACGGACGCGGCGGTGAAGATACCCATCACACCGAAGTTTGAGGGTGCCCAGCCGAACATCAGCTGGATCAGCGGAGCCTTCAGGTTGCCGCCCGCGGGCACCGGCTGCGCCTTGGGAACGAAGGGCTCGTAGTTGCCGCTGTGGATGAAGAAGGCGCCCGCGATGATGACGACCAGGACGACGGCCACCTTGATGGCGACGACCACCGAGGTGACCCGGGCGGAGAGCTTCATGCCGACGACCAGGATCGCGGTGAGGGCGAGGACCAGGGCGGCGGCGAGGATGTCGAAGCCGAAGCCGTGGGCGCCGTCCCGGCCGCTGAGGTACTCGGGCAGGTGCCAGCCCGCGTTGTCGAGCAGTGAGTGGATGTACCCCGACCAGCCGACGGCGACCACCGCCGTACCCAGCGCCAGCTCCAGCACCAGGTCCCAGCCGATGATCCAGGCCGGGAACTCGCCGAGCGAGGCGTACGAGAAGGTGTACGCCGAGCCGGCCACCGGAACGGTGGAGGCGAACTCGGCGTAGCACAGCGCCGCGAGGCCGCAGACCACGCCGGCGACGACGAAGGAGAGCGCGACGGCGGGGCCGGCGTTGTTCTTGGCCGCCGTGCCGGTCAGGACGAAGATGCCGGTGCCGATGATGACACCCACGCCGAAGACCGTGAGGTCCAGGGCGGACAGCGACTTCTTGAGCGCGTGCTCCGGTTCCTCGGTGTCCTTGATGGACTGTTCGACGTTCTTGGTCCTGAAGAGCGTCCTGGCCACGTGCCTACCTCCCACGTTTGTCGTCCTCGACATGATCGAGAGGGCCGGGGATGCGTATGCCCGGCAAAGGCAGGTTCACGCACGTGGGCCGGTCCCGCCACCGGAGGTGAGCGGAACCGGCCCATCGGAGTGGTTCGTGTGTCGCCGGGGGCTGCGCGCCGTACGTGGCCGGTCGCGCAGTCCCCCGCGCCCCGTGGGGGCCGCGTCGAGGTTCAGTCCCTCGCCGGTTCCACCGAACCGACGTCCGCCGTCTGACCGTCGAGCTTGGCCACCAGGCCTGTCACCTGGCGGGCGATGTCCGGCGCCGTCAGGCCGATCTCCGCCATGATCTCGGCCCTCGACGCGTGGTCCAGGAAGCGGGGCGGGATGCCGAAGTCACGGAGCGGCACGTCCACGCCCGCGTCACGCAGGGCCTGGGCGATGGTGGAGCCGACGCCGCCGACACGGCTGTTGTCCTCGACGGTGACCACGACGCGATGGCGCTCCGCCAGCGGGGCCATCGCCTCGTCCACCGGTTTCACCCAGCGCGGGTCGACGACGGTGGTGGAGATGCCCTGCTTGTCGAGGAGGCCGGCGATCTCCAGGCACATCGGGGCGAGGGCGCCGACGGAGACGAGCAGCACGTCCGGGGTGTCGGTGCCGGGCTCGCGCAGCACGTCCATGCCGCCGATCCTGCCGACGGCGGCCACGGCGGGGCCGACCGCGCCCTTGGAGAAGCGGACGACCGTCGGGGCGTCGTCGACCTCGACGGCCTCACGGAGCTGGGCACGGACCTGGTCGGCATCGCGCGGGGCGGCGAGCCGCAGGCCGGGGACGATCTGGAGGATCGACATGTCCCACATGCCGTTGTGGGAGGCACCGTCGGTGCCGGTGACGCCGGCCCGGTCCAGGACGAAGGTCACCCCGCACTTGTGCAGGGCCACGTCCATGAGCACCTGGTCGAAGGCGCGGTTGAGGAAGGTGGCGTACACGGCGAAGACCGGGTGGAGTCCGGTCGTGGCCAGGCCCGCCGCCGAGGTGGCGCCGTGCTGCTCGGCGATGCCGACGTCGTAGATCCGCTCGGGGAAGGTGTCGGCGAACTTCTTCAGGCCGACCGGCTGGAGCATGGCCGCCGTGATGGCGACGATGTCCTCGCGCTCCCGGCCGAGTTCGACCATCTCGTCGCCGAAGACGGAGGTCCAGTCGGCGCCGGAGGCCTTGACGGGCAGGCCGGTGTCGGGGTGGATGGGGCCGATGCCGTGGAAGCGGTCGGCCTCGTCCTGGAGGGCGGGCTGGTAGCCGCGGCCCTTCTCGGTGAGGCAGTGCACGATCACCGGGCCGCCGAACCGTTTGGCCCGGGCGAGGGCCGACTCCAGGGCCTCCATGTCGTGGCCGTCGATGGGGCCGACGTACTTCAGCCCGAGGTCCTCGAACATGCCCTGCGGGGCGATGAAGTCCTTCAGCCCCTTCTTCGCGCCGTGCAGGGTGTCGAAGAGGGGCTTGCCGACGACCGGGGTCCGCTCCAGCAGGTCCTTGCCCCGGGCCAGGAACCGCTCGTACCCGTCCGTCGTGCGCAGGGTCGCGAGGTGGTTGGCGAGCCCGCCGATGGTCGGCGCGTAGGACCGCTCGTTGTCGTTGACGACGATGACCAGCGGGCGGTCCTTGGCGGCGGCGATGTTGTTGAGCGCCTCCCAGGCCATGCCGCCGGTGAGGGCGCCGTCACCGATCACGGCGACGACGTGGTGGTCGTTGTCGAGCAGCTGGTTGCCCTTGGCGATGCCGTCGGCCCAGCCGAGGACCGTGGAGGCGTGGCTGTTCTCGATGACGTCGTGCTCGGACTCGGCCTGCGAGGGGTAGCCGGACAGGCCGCCCTTCTGCTTCAGCCGGGAGAAGTCCTGCCGTCCGGTGAGCAGCTTGTGCACGTAGGACTGGTGGCCGGTGTCCCACAGCACCTTGTCCTTCGGGGAGTCGAAGACGCGGTGCAGGGCGATGGTGAGCTCGACCACGCCCAGGTTGGGACCGAGGTGTCCACCGGTCTTGGACACCGCTTCCACGAGGAAGCTGCGGATCTCCCCTGCCAGCTGGAGCAGCTCCTCGGGGCTGAGCCGGTCCAGATCGCGCGGTCCCCTGATACGGGTCAGCAGCGGCACCCGTGCCTCCTTGCAGTAGAGCTGATCGAGCTGTTGCCGGGCCAGTCGAGTCTAATGTTCCGCCCGGACGGAACGACTCCGGCCCCAGGGTCATAGGTCACGCGATCGGCTGTACCCATCCACAGCCCTTCCTATGACACGACCGTGCCCGGCACTGGACAGTGCCGGGCACGGTCGGACAGCTCAGGGCGTCAGCCGCGCCCCGCCGCCTTCTGGCTCCGGCGGGACACCGAGTCGATGACGACCGCACCGAGCAGAACACCACCGGTGATCATGTACTGGATCGAGGTGTTCATGTTCAGCAGGTCGAGACCGGTCTGGATCGACTGGATGACCAGCATGCCGAGGAGGGCGGACCACACCGAGCCCCGGCCGCCGAACAGCGACGTACCACCGATGACCGCGGCCGCGATGGCCAGCATCAGGGTGTTGCCGCCACCGGCGTTCAGCGTGGCGCTGGCGGTCTGGCCGGCGAAGAACATACCGCCGATCGCCGCGAAGCCACCGGAGATCGCGAACACGGTGATCCGGACCATCGGCACGCTGATACCGGCACGGCGCGCCGCCTCGATGCCGCCGCCGACCGCGAAGACCTTGCGGCCGTAGGTCGTGCGACGCAGCACGAAGTCGACGATCACCAGGGAGGCGAGGAAGATCACCAGCGCGTTGGAGACACCGGACGCGTTGTTGAGCACGGCCGCCGCCACGAAGGACGCGATGGCGAGGAGGAGGACGCGGACCAGGATCTCGCTGGTGGGACGGAACGGCACGCCCGCGGCACGGCGCCGGCGCTGCTCGTTGAACTGGCCCACGGCCGACAGCACGACACCGAGGCCGGCCAGCAGGTAGGCCCCGATGATGGCCTGGTCCATGAAGAAGGAGCTCTGGCCGAGGATGTGCACCGGACCGCTGTCCGACGGGATGTTGATGGTGCCGCTGTCGCCCAGCAGCCACAGCATCAGACCGTTCCAGCCGAGGAAGCCGGCCAGGGTGACCACGAACGCGGGTACACCGATCTTGGCGAAGAACCAGCCGTGCAGCGCGCCGATGCCGACGCCCGTGATGATCGTGAGGACCAGGGCCAGCCAGGGGTTCATCCCGTGGTTGACCGCGAAGACCGCGAACAGCGTGGAGGCCAGGCCGCTGACCGACCCCACGGAGAGGTCGATCTCGCCCAGCAGCAGCACGAACACCAGGCCGATGGCGAGCATGCCGGTGGCCGAGAGGAAGTAGCTGATGTTGGAGAGGTTGTCGGCGCTGAGGAACAGGCTGTTCTTCGCCTGGAAGATCGTCCAGATGATGATCAGACCGATGACCACCGGCAGCGAGCCCAGCTCGCCGCCCTTCACCTTGCGCTTGAACTCGGTGAGGTAGCCCTTGAGGCCTTCCTCGCGGACCAGCAGACGCGGGTCGACGACCGCGACCGGCGCGGCCGTGGGGTCCTCGGCGGGAGGGGCCACCGTCGCGGTGGCCGCGGCGGCCTCGGCGGCCGCGGACTTCTCGATCTGGGGCGACTCGTCGGGCGACTCGTCGCCCTGCACGGTCTTGTTCGACGTCTCGCTCACTTTGCCGCCTCCGGGGTGCGACGCTCCGCACGACGGGTCACGGCGTTGTCCGTGGCGCCCGTGATCGCGGCGATGATCTCTTCATGGCTGGTGCTCTTCACGGGGAAGGAGCCGTTGTTCCTGCCCAGGCGCAGCACGGCGACCGTGTCCGCCACCGCCTTCACGTCAGCCATGTTGTGGCTGATCAGGATGACGGCGAGGTTGCGCTCGCGCAGCCGCTCGACCAGGTCGAGGACCTGCGCGGTCTGCTCGACACCGAGGGCGGCGGTGGGCTCGTCGAGGATGACGACCTTGGGGTCGCCGATCAGGGCGCGGGCGATGGCCACGACCTGGCGCTGACCGCCGGAGAGGCTGGCGATCGGGATGCGCACGCTCGGGATGCGGATGGAGAGCGTGCTCAGCAGTTCGCGAGCCTGCTTCTCCATCGTGACCTCGTCGATGACGCCCCGGTGCAGGAGCTCACGGCCGAGGAAGAGGTTGCCGACCACGTCCAGGTTGTCGCACAGGGCGAGGTCCTGGTAGACCGTCGCGACGCCCAGGCCCTGGGCGTCGTTCGGCTTGTTGATGTGGACCGGCTTGCCCTCCCACTCGATGACGCCCTCATCGATGGGATGTACACCCGCGATCGTCTTGACCAGGGTCGACTTTCCGGCGCCGTTGTCGCCCACCAGGGCGACCACTTCTCCGGCGTGGACCTCCAAGTCGACATCGGTGAGTGCCTGGACTGCACCGAATCGCTTGGAGACTCCGCGCAACGCCAGCACGGGCGTAGCGGACACGTGAACCATCTCCTTCGCCGCCTGACCGGCGGGGATGCCGCGCTTGGTGATCAGGCGCGGAGGGGCGTGCGGTCACCTCGGGTTGTCTTCGGTGTACGCACGCGATTTACAAGATGAACATGCGCGAATCCGCTGCGCTTGGCAACGGGTCCGTCCGACGCCCGCTCCGGCAGCGGGGTATGAGGGCCGGAGCGGGCGTCGGAGGGGTTTCGCGAGACCGCCGGACGGACGGGGCACCTTGCGGAAGGGCAGGGTCCGTCGGGCGGCCGGGGCCCGGGTGTCGTACTGCGAGCACCCGGGCGCTGGCGGCCGGAGCCTGGTGGCTCCGGGGCGCCGGACTACTGCAGGCCGGCGGCCTTGCAGGCCTTGGCGAACTCGGCGGTGCAGATGTCGGCGACCGTGTACAGCTTGTCCGCGATGACGGTGTCCTTGATGTTGGCCTTGGTGACCGACACCGGGGTCAGCAGCTGCGAGGGCACCTTGTCGCCGGAGCCGCTGGTCTGCGTGCTGGTGGCGAGCGAGGCGATGTCCTTGCCCTGGAGCAGGTCCACCGCGATCGTGGCGGCGGCCTCGGCCTCCGGCTTGAACGCCTTGTAGACGGTGGAGGACTGGGTGCCGGCGACGATGCGCTGGATGCCCGCGAGCTCCGCGTCCTGACCGGTCAGCGGGATGCCGCTGATACCGGCGCCCTTGAGCGTGGTGGCGATACCGCCGGCCATGCCGTCGTTGGCGGAGTAGACACCGGCGATGTTCTTGGCGCCGAGCTGCGTGATGGCGGCCTTGACCTTCTGCGCGGCGGTCGTGTCCTTCCACAGGCCGGACTGCTCGTAGGCGATGTCGACCTTGCCGTCCAGCGCCTTGTGGGCGCCTTCCTTGAACTGCGCGGCGTTCGGGTCGGCGTCGTCACCGTTGATCATGACGACCTTGGACTTCTTGGTCGCCTTGGAGCCGAGGGAGTCCAGCAGGGCCTGGCCCTGGAGCTCGCCGACCTTGACGTTGTCGAAGGAGACGAAGGCCGAGACCGGGCCCTGGGCGAGGCGGTCGTACGCGACGACCTTGATGCCCTTGTCGACAGCGGCCTGCACGGAGGACTTGATGGCCGCAGCGTCCTGGGACGAGATCACGATGACCTTGACGCCCTTGGTGATCATGCTGCTGACCTGCTGGGCCTGCTTGGCCGAGTCACCGGCGGCGTTCGCGTACTCGACCTTGCAGTCGGCACACAGCGAGCTGACCTTCGCCTCGAAGTACGGCTTGTCGAACTTCTCGTAGCGCGCGGTCACGCTGTCGGGAAGCAGCAGGCCGATGGTCTTGCTGCCACCGGAGGAGCTGCTGCTCGAGTCGCTCTTCTTGTCATCGCCGGCCTTGCCACAGGCGGCGAGCGACAGCGCCATGGAAACCGCGGCGGTGCCGATCACGACTCTACGCATCGTTGCGTTCATTGGGGGTGCCTCCCTGACAGGGCCGCAACGCTGCGGCCGAGGTGGCTGGAAGTCAACTCGGCCGCGACTGCGGCGTCAAGAAGTAAATACTTAACGAGATGGCAACGGCGCCATTCGTTCTCTAAGTGAAGGCAGGTGCAACCGCGGGCGAGGTGCCGTCCAAAAGGGTCGAATCGCCCATCTCGCTGAGCGCGAGAGCGAGCGCCCCGAGCACCTCCGCACGGCCGCCGAGCGCCCCGGGAAGCACCGAGAGCTGCCGCGCGGCACTGGGGATCGCGTAGCGCCCCACGGACTCCCTGATCGGCGCCAGGACCAGTTCTCCGGCCTCGGCGAGGTCGCCGCCGAGGACCACCCGGCTCGGGTTCAGCAGGTTGCAGAGGTTGGCCACACCGCTGCCGATGTGCCGGCCGACGTCGGAGATCACCCGACGGCATCCCGCGTCACCGTCCCGGGCCAGCCGTACGACGCCTTCCAGGGTCAGGTCGGTGCCGTGGCCGGGCTGGAGCAGGGGCAGCACGTAGCGGGCCGCCGCGAAGGTCTCCAGGCAGCCGCGGTTGCCGCAGCGGCAGACCGGGCCGGACTCATCGAGTGTAATATGTCCGATTTCACCTGCCGTGCCGCCCGGGCCCCGGTAGATCTTGCCGTTGATCACCAGGCCGGCGCCGACACCGCTCGCGACCTTGATGTAAGCAAGATCACGCACGCCCTTGCCGCTGCCCCAGACCAGTTCGCCGAGGGCGCCGAGGTTCGCGTCGTTGTCCACGTGCACGGGCACGCCGAGCCGGAGCCTGAGCTCCTCGGCCGGTCTCGCGCCGATCCAGCCGGGCAGGATGGCGCTGGAGCCGAGGGTGCCGGACTCCACGTCGATCGGACCGGGGACGCCGACACCCACGCCGGCGATCTTCGAACGGTCCACGGCGGTCGCCGCGATCAGGCGGTTGACCAGCTCTTCCGCCCTGTCGAAGCCCTGGCTGGACGACGCGTCCACGTCGAGGGGCTCGGCCTCCTCGGCCAGCACCTGGTGGGCGAGGTTCCCGATCGCTACGCGCAGGTGGGTATGACCGAAGTCCACCCCGATGACGATGCCGGCGTCACCGCTCAGACTCACGCTGCGGGCCCTGCGGCCACCCGCCGACGTGGGCGTGACCTCGACGGTTCCGCCGTCCTTGAGCTCGCGCACGATGTTGGAGACCGTCGCCGCCGACAGGCCGGTCGTGCGCGCGATCTCCGCCTGCGTGAGCGATCCGGCCAGGCGTACGGCCCGTACGACACGTTCCAGGTTGGCTCGGTGCAGCGACGACTGCGACCCCGGAGTCTCCATCGACCCATCCACTCCCGCCATCGGAGGCGGCCACGGCGCCGCCAACGTGACCCGCGTCACATCACTGGAACCGGGTCACTTACAAGTTATGAACTCCAAGCTCTGCTGAACGGGTTACCGACGTCAAGTCCTTGACAGAAATCGTTGGCGGTTCGGGGGATGCCTGAGGGACATGCGTTCGACACGTCCAGGCCACTGGCCGGCGGGGCCGGACGGGGTCCGTGAGCGGGTGAGGGACGCGTCGTGGCAGGTCGCGCCCGCGCGGCGGAGCCGCGGAGGGGAACAGCCTCGCGCTCCTTTCGGAGCGCAAACGTTCGGCTACTTGAGAGCGCCCGCCGTCAGGCCGGCCACCACCTGGCGCTGGAAGATGATGTACGCCGCCAGGACCGGGAGCATCGCCATCACCAGACCGGCGAACAGCCCCGACCAGTCGCCCTTGTAGCCCTGGCTGACCGCCAGCTGGACCAGGCCCTGGGTGAGGACGTGCTTGTCCGGGTCCGTGTTGAGGACCGTGGGGAGCATGTACTGGTTCCACTGCCCGAGGAAGTTGAAGATCCCCACGCTGATCAGACCGGGCTTCGCCATCGGCAGCATGATCTGGAAGAACGTCCGGGTGTGCGAGGCGCCGTCGACGAAGGCGGCCTCGGCCACCGAGGTGGGCAGGGTGCGGAAGAACGCCGTGAGGAAGAAGACCGTGAACGGCAGCGAGTACGCGATGTAGACCAGGATCAGGCCGTGGATCGTGTTCAGCAGGCCCATGTTGTTGACGACGTAGAACAGCGGGACCAGCGCGAGCATGATCGGGAAGCTCATGCCGCCGATGAACAGGAAGTAGATGAAGCGGTTGCCCGGGAAGTCGAAGCGGGCCAGGACGTAGGCCGCCATCGAGCCGAGCACCAGCGTGCCGATCAGCGAACCGCCCACCACCAGGACGGTGTTCAGGAAGTAGTCGCTCATGTTGGCCTGGGTCCATGCCCGCGACCAGTTGTCGAAGTGCAGCGCGTCCGGCAGCGCCCAGGGCGAGCTGAAGATCGACCTGTCGTCCTTGAAGGAGGTCATCACCGCCCACACCAGGGGCATGACCACCATGATCGCCCAGAGGATCAGCACGCCGTGGGAGAAGACGTTCAGGATCCCGCCCTCGCGCCGGCGCCGGGACGGCTTCGGCGCGGGGCCCTCGGTCCGGGCCACGGGCACGTCCGGGCCGCTCGGCGTCGGGGCGTCGGTCTCGGTCGTCGTCATCGCTTCAGTACTCCAGCCGCTCGCGACGGCCCAGCCGCATCACGATCGCCGCGAAGGCGAGCGTGACGACCAGCAGGGCGACGCCGATGGTGGTGGCGTAGGCGGCCTGACCGTCCCGGAACGCCTTCTGGTACACGTACAGGACCATCACGGTCGTCGAATAGTCGGGCCCGCCCGGTCCTGTCGTCATGATCTGTACGACTGCGAACGACTCGGCGCCGAGCGCGAGGATGCCCATGTAGACCCAGCCGGACTGCACGGTGTCCCACAGCAGCGGCAGGGTGAGGCGGAAGAAGGTGGTCGCGCGGCCGGCCCCGTCGAGCAGGGCCGCCTCGTAGAGATCGGTGGGAATGGACGCCATGCCCGCCGAGAAGAGGACCACGAAGAAACCGACCGTGGACCAGACCAGTACGGCCATCACGCACCACAGCGCCAGGCTCGGGTCACCGAGCCACAGTGGCTGGATATTGTCCAGACCAATTCCGCGGAGCAGTGAGTTGATCGCGCCGCTGTCCGGGTTGTACGCGAAGGCGAACAGCAGCGAGACGATCGCGATCGACAGCACCTGGGGGAAGAAGTAGACGATTTTGTAGAAGGAAGAGCCCCGGACACCGGTGACGACCGGGCCGCCCTTCCTCCTGCTGCCACCCACATTGATCATGAAGGCGAAGAACAGCGCCAGGCTGATCGTCACCAGCGGCAGCACGACCGCGAACATCAAGCTGTGCTGCAAGGACTTCCAGAAGATGTCGTCGTGGAACATCCTCTTGTAATTGTCCAGGCCGACCACCTTGAATTCGGGGCTCAGGCCCGTCCAGTCCGTGAACGAGTAGTAGATGGACTGGATGAAGGGCCAGACCACGAAGAGCGCGTACAGTCCCAGGGGCAACGCCAGAAACCCCACAATGAACCGGTACTTGCCGTGCTGCATCGCCACTCCGGTGCCGTGAAGGTGGGTATTACTGGTGCTTGTAGTGCTTGATCGAGCTGTCCTTGGCCGCCTCGTCGGCATAGCCCTGGATCTTCTTGATGGCCTCCGCCGGGGTCAGCCGGCCGGCCATCATCTCGCCGAGGCCGGCCACGCCGATCTTCTCCTTCTGGAGCTGCACGTACCAGTCCTGGAGCCGCGGGTTGACCACATTCGAGCCGGCCAGTTTCAGAGCGGCGACACCGGAGGTGAGGCCCGGGGTGAGGGTGATGCCGTCGGTGCCGCCGTTGTAGGCGGTCAGTGACTTCACCTTCGACGTGAAGTTCTTGGAGGACGCCTCGCTGAGCATGATGCGCAGCTGCTCCATGCCGCCCTCGGCGTTCGCCGCCTTGGCCGGGACGATGAACGGCTCACCGCCGGAGGCCCAGATGGTGCCGAACGGCATCTTGTCGTTCTTGTCGATGCCGGTGGGCGCGGAGACGGCGAGGTTGAAGTCGGAGGGGATGACGTTCGCCGACTCGTTCTCCACCCAGGAGCCGTTCGGGATGAACAGCGCCTTGCCCTGGGCCCAGGCCGTCTGCGACTGGATGTGGTCCAGGCCGGGCGTGCCCTTGAGGATGTAACCCTTCTTGTAGAGCTCGTAGTACGCCTCGAAACACGCCTTGACGGCCGGGTGCTTCCAGGCGTTGGGCTCCAGGTTGTCGATCGCGTTCAGGACCTCGACTCCGCCGACCTTGCCGATCATCGGGTACAGCGAGAACGGGACGTAGTACGGGTACTTGCCCGCGTACGTCCAGCCGGCCATGCCCTTCTTCTTGGCCTTCTCGCAGACCGCGAGCATCTGGTCCCAGGTCTGCGGGTACTCCGCGTCCAGCGAGTCCAGGGCCTTCTGCGAGTACCAGACGCCGTACACCGTGTAGGCGTAGTACATGATCCAGACCGGGTCGCCGTCGAACTGGCCCATCTCGACGATGCCGGGGCGCAGCGTGTCGCGGACCTTCTTGTTCGGGTCGTCGTACGACGGCGCGTCGAGGAGGGGGGTGAGATCGGCCAGCTGCTTCTTGCCGACCAGCACGCCCATGTCCATCTGCTCGGCGCCGGAGTTGTCGATGAGGTCCGGCGGGGTGCCCTGGTTGAAGCGGGGCTGCAGGGTGGACTGGATCTTCTGGGTGGCCGAGAACTTGACCTTGGCCTTCGGGAAGTCCTTGCTGTAGATCTTCACCGCGTCCTCGGCGTACTCCTTGCCGAAACCGCCGTCGAAGAGGACGAATTCCATCTTCGCGGTGTCGTTGACGCCGAGCGGGTTCTTGGCCGTCTTCTTGCCGGCCTTGTCCTTCGACTGGCCGCCCCCGCCGCTGCTGGCACAGGCGGAGAGAAATCCGACGGTGGGGACCGAGATCAGGCCGAGTGCGGCTGACCGCTTGATCAGATCGCGGCGGCCGACGCCTTCGGAACCATGACTGGCTGCGGATGTGGATCCCATGCTCAAGTCCTCGCCCTCTCCAGGACTCAGGCGGTGAACCGGATCCTCCCGGCACCGCGGTCGGGTAGTGCTGGGCCGTGCAGTAAGTCACTCAGGAAACGCCGACAGGTATAGTCCACTTCCCGCCAGTGGGGCAAGATCGAATGCAAGGTTGGCCAAGGGTCTTTTCCTAGTTGAGACCTGTCGGAAATCTGAGCGAGGTGTGTACGGCTTGCCGGAAAAAGAGCCGACATAGACCCCTGAATGCCGCAGCCAACACCCTTGACATCACCGACCACTTGACCACCTACTGGTTCCTGCGCCACGCATCTGACAACGTTGTCTCTTGTGGCAGGGAGGGTACCCGTGGTGATGCAGCGGAGAACGCAGCGAAGAACAGGACACAGATCTGGTACGGCGGTCGTGATCGCGGCCGCCGTAGTCATGACCCTGGGATCCCAGGGGGCCGCGGTCGCCCTGCCGGCCAAGGCACCGGCCGCCGCGACACAGTTCGCATCATCGTTCGAGTCTGGCGATCCGTCACCGGACTGGACCGACACCGTCGACACCGACCCCGCCGGCGCACCGCGCTCCTCGGGCGTCGACGGCGGCTACAGCACCGGCATCCCCGGCAACGTCACCGACCACGTGACCGACATGCGGGCCAGCGGGGAGAACACCGGCGCGGGCGAGGTCAAGGAGAACCTCGTCGACGGTGAACCGGGTACCAAGTGGCTCACCTTCGAGCCGACCGGCTGGGCGGAGTTCGACTTCGGCAAGCCCATCAAGCTGGTGACGTACGCCGTCACCTCGGCGAACGACTACGCCGAACGCGACCCCGCCGACTGGACCCTGCAGGGCTCGACCGACGGCAAGGACTGGAAGACCGTCGACACCCGCACGGGCGAGGGCTTCACCGAACGCTTCCAGACCCGGTCCTACGACCTCGCGACGCCCGCCGAGTACCAGCACTTCCGGCTCGACGTCACGAAGAACAACGGCGCGTCGGGCATCCTGCAGATCGCCGACGTCCAGTTCTCCACGGGCGGCAGCGGCGGCCCGGTCCCCCAGGAGATGCTCTCGCTGGTCGACAAGGGCCCGAGCGGGTCGCCGACCGCGAAGGCCCGGGCCGGCTTCACGGGGACGCACGCGCTGCGCTACGCGGGGCGGCACACCGCGAGCGGGCGGGCCTACTCGTACAACAAGGTCTTCGACGTGAACGTGAAGGTCGGCCGCGACACACGGCTGTCGTACCGGATCTTCCCCTCGATGGCCGACGGTGACCTCGACTACGACGCCACCAACGTCTCCGTGGACCTGGCGTTCACCGACGGCACCTATCTGAGCGGCCTCGGGGCGGTGGACAGCCACGGGTTCGCGCTCTCACCGCGCGGCCAGGGCGCGGCGAAGGGGCTGTACGTCAACCAGTGGAACGACGTCTCCTCGGTGATCGGTTCGGTCGCGGCCGGCAAGACCGTCGACCGGATACTGGTGGGCTACGACTCGCCGGCCGGCCCTGCCAAGTTCCGTGGCTGGATCGACGACGTGAACATCGGGCGGGCCGCCCCCGAGAAGCCCAAGGCGCATCTGTCCGACTACGCGCTGACCACCCGCGGCACCAACTCCAGCGGCAGCTTCTCGCGCGGCAACAACTTCCCGGCCACCGCCCTGCCGCACGGCTTCAACTTCTGGACGCCGGTGACCAACGCGTCCTCGGAGAGCTGGCTGTACGAGTACGCGCGGGCCAACAACGCGGACAACCTGCCGACGATCCAGGCGTTCAGCGCCAGCCATGAGCCCAGCCCCTGGATGGGCGACCGGCAGACCTTCCAGATGATGCCTTCCGTCGCCACCGGCACCCCGGACACCGGCCGCGAGGCGCGCGAGCTTGCCTTCCGGCACGAGAACGAGACCGCGCGGCCGTACTACTACGGGGTCACGTTCGAGAACGGACTCAAGGCCGAGATAACGCCGACCGACCACGCGGCCGCGCTGCGCTTCACCTACCCGGGCGACGACGCGAGCGTGATCTTCGACAACGTCACCGAGCAGGCGGGCCTGACGCTCGACAAGGAGCACGGGGTCGTCACCGGCTACTCGGATGTGAAGTCCGGGCTGTCGACGGGCGCGACCCGCCTGTTCGTCTACGGTGTCTTCGACAAGCCGGTGACGGGCGGCGACTCCAGCGGGGTCAAGGGCTACCTGCGGTTCGACGCGGGCTCCGACCACACCGTCACGCTGCGCCTGGCCACCTCGCTGATCAGCGTCGACCAGGCGGCGGACAACCTGCGCCGGGAGATCCCCGACGGCAGCTCCTTCGACACCGTGAAGGCGCGCGCGCAGAAGGTCTGGGACAACCTGCTGGGCAAGGTCGAGGTGGAGGGAGCCACGGCCGACCAGCTGACCACCCTCTACTCCAGCATGTACCGGCTGTACCTGTACCCCAACTCCGGCTTCGAGAAGGTCGGTTCGAAGTACCAGTACGCCTCCCCGTTCTCGCCGATGATCAGCCAGGACACCCCGACGCACACCGGCGCGAAGATCGTGGACGGCAAGGTGTACGTCAACAACGGCTTCTGGGACACCTACCGCACGACCTGGCCCGCGTACTCCCTGCTGACACCCGGTCAGGCGGGCGAGATGGTGGACGGGTTCGTACAGCAGTACAAGGACGGCGGCTGGACCTCGCGCTGGTCCTCCCCCGGCTACGCCGACCTGATGACCGGCACCTCCTCGGACGTGGCGTTCGCGGACGCCTACGTCAAGGGCGTGCACTTCGACGCCGAGGCGGCCTACGACGCGGCCGTGAAGAACGCGACGGTCGTCCCGCCCTCCTCGGGCGTGGGCCGCAAGGGCATGTCGACCTCCCCCTTCCTCGGCTACACCAGCGACGACACCCGCGAGGGCCTGTCCTGGGCGATGGAGGGATACGTCAACGACTACGGCATCGCCCAGATGGGCAAGGCGCTCTACGCGAAGACCGGCGAGAAGCGCTACAAGGAGGAGTCGGACTACTTCCTCAACCGCGCCCAGGACTACGTGAACCTCTTCGACTCCAAGGCCGGCTTCTTCCAGGGCAGGGACGCCCAGGGCAAGTGGCGGGTGGACTCCTCGTCGTACGACCCGCGCGTGTGGGGGTACGACTACACCGAGACCAACGGCTGGGGCTACGCCTTCACGGCTCCGCAGGACAGCCGGGGCCTGGCCAACCTGTACGGCGGCCGGTCCGGGCTCGCGGACAAGCTGGACGAGTACTTCGCGACACCCG
This sequence comes from Streptomyces sp. NPDC059224, assembly GCF_042754285.1. Lineage (NCBI taxonomy): Bacteria > Bacillati > Actinomycetota > Actinomycetes > Kitasatosporales > Streptomycetaceae > Streptomyces > Streptomyces sp. NPDC059224. The sequence continues at coordinate 92,293 of NZ_JBHZAN010000029.1, read as the reverse complement.
AGACGGCCTCCACCGACTTCGTCGGCTCCTACGGCGGGGTCATCCACGAGATGACCGAGGCCCGGGACGTCCGGATGGGCATGTACGGCCACTCCAACCAGGTCGCCCACCACGTCATCTACATGTACGACGCGGCCGGCGAGCCCTGGAAGACCCAGGCGTACGTCCGTGAGGCGGTCTCCCGGCTGTACCTGGGCAGCGAGATCGGCCAGGGCTACCACGGCGACGAGGACAACGGCGAGCAGTCGGCCTGGTACCTCTTCTCGGCCCTCGGCTTCTACCCGCTGGCGATGGGCAGCGGCGACTACTCGATCGGCTCCCCGCTGTTCAAGAAGGCGACGGTCCACCTGGAGAACGGCCGGGACCTGGTGATCCGGGCGCCGCGGAACAGCGCCGCCAACGTCTACGTGCAGGGCGTGCGGGTCGACGGCCGTATCTGGACGTCGACCTCGCTCCCCCACTCGCTCATCTCCAAGGGCGGGGTCGTCGACTTCACGATGGGCCCCAAACCGTCGACGTGGGGCACGGGCAAGAGCGCGGGACCGGTGTCGATCGCCAAGGACGACAAGGTCCCGACCCCGCGTGCGGACGTCCTGAAGGGTGACGGCTCCCTGTTCGACAACACCTCGGCGACGGAGCAGGCGGTGACCTCGGTGGACCTGCCGGTGACCCGGCCGGTCAAGGGGATCCAGTACACGCTCACCTCGCCGGCCGACCGTACCGGCGCCCCGACGGGCTGGACCCTCCAGGCCTCGTCGGACGGCGCTCACTGGCGCACGGTGGACCGGCGGTCGGGCGAGACCTTCCCCTGGAACCTCCAGACCCGGGCGTTCACGGTCCGCACACCGGGGACGTACGCGCACTACCGGCTCGTCCTGGACGGCGCTTCGACACTGTCGGAGGTGGAGTTGCTGGCCTGAGACGACGGCGGCGGAACAGAGGGGGCGGGCCCGGACGGGCCCGCCCCCCTTGCGTTGCTTGCGTTGCCCCGTCTCAGCCGGTGGCCAGGGCGAAGACGTGCAGGTCGGTGTTGTCGGGGAGCCGGACGCTCTTGATGCTCCTGCCGGCCGGTGCCTCGAACGGCCGGGTCGCGAAGACGTAGGTGGCCACGGGGTCCTTGTCGGCGCCCGCGACATTGCGGTACGCGGTCCTCGCCACCGTCTCGTTCCCGTACTGGACGGTGCCGCCTCCGCCGCCGACGGTCCAGTCGGTGAAGGCGAGGTCGGCCGTGCCGGTGCTGCCGTCGGTGTAGGTGACGGTCGCCCGGGCGGACTGGTTGCCGTTGGTGGCGCTGCCGAGGAAGGACAGCCTGCCTGCCGGCGTGGCCAGTTCGATGGTCTGGCCCGCTGCCGTCGCGTTGTCCGGGCGGCCCGCGGGCGCGTTCGGCCAGGTGTAGGCGAGGCCGTCGACCGTGCCCTGGGCACCCGCGGTGAGGCCGGCCGCCGCGAGGGCCTGGCGGGAGTAGCTCCAGCCGCCGCCGTCGAAGTCGCCCTCGTCGTGGTCGCCGGTGTCGTCCGAGACACCGGTGTTGTCGTAGGCGGCGAGGAGGGTGCCCGGGGCGGCGACGGTCAGGGCGACCGGCTGGGCGTAGGAGGTGCCGGCGGAGGTCACTGTGACCTGGACGTCGTAGTAGCCCTGGGGGGTGCCGGAGGTGGTGGAGAGGGTGATCTGCTGCGCGCCGTCGGTCACCGTGCCCTCGGCCGGGGTCGCCTTGACGCCGTCCGGGGTCCGCACCCGGAAGCGGACCTCGGGGCCGGTGCCGCCGGTGAGGGACAGGGCGCGGATGGCGACCCGGGTGCTGTCACCGGGGGCGAGGGTCGCGGTGGTGGGCCCGACACCGATCTGGTACGGCTGCTCGCCCTGGCGGAAGGACGGCGGGGCAAAGGACGCCCCCCAGGCGTGGTTCGGGGTGGCGGAGAGGGTGTAGTCGAGCCGGCCGCCGTCCCGGACGAACGAGCTGTCCAGCCAAGGGCGGTCACTGGTGCGGCCGTCGACCTTCAGGGACTGGACGTACGGGGCGTCGGCTGCCGCTCCCCGGGCGTGGATCGAGATGTCGTTGCCGCCCGGGCGGTCGATCTCCACCCGTTCGAACAGCGGTGAGGCCAGGACGAGTTCGGCGCGGGAAGGAACCTGGGGGTACATGCCGAGCGCCGAGAAGACGTACCAGGACGACATCGCGCCGAGGTCGTCGTTGCCGGGGATGCCGCCGGGACCGGTGGACCAGAGCGTGGTCATGGCCGCCCGGACGGTCTCCTGGGCCTTGTACGGGGCGCCCGCGTAGTCGTACAGGTAGGGCACGTTGATCGAGGGCTCGTTGTCCAGCGCGGACTTGTCGCCGCCGCCGGTGAGAGCCCAGCTGCCGTCGCTGTGGTGGAAGAAGTCGTCCAGGCGGGCGAGGGCCCGGTCCGTGCCGCCCATCGCGGCGAACAGCCCGGCCGGGTCGTGCTGGACCATCCAGGTGTACTGGGCCGCGGTGCCCTCCACGAACCCGTTCCCGGTGGCGGGGGTGAAGCCGGTGACCCAGCTGCCGTCCGCCTTGCGGTTGGCGATGTAGCCGCCGGTGGGGTCGGCCGCGACGTTGAAGTTGTTCTGCCACCACTGGGAGCGGCCGGCGAAGGTGGCCGCGATGCCCTTCTCCCCCGCCGCCGCGGCGAGCTGGGAGAGGGAGAAGTCGGCCGTGGACATCTCCAGCGTCTCGGCGGCGCCACCCCACGCGTTGGAGACGGACGGCATGTAGTGCTTGTCCAGGTACTTGTCCAGGGACGGGCGCTGACCGGCCGACAGCACCGGCTTGCCCGCCGCCGACAGGTCCTGTGCGGTCGGCACCGTGGCCGCCTTCACCAGCGAGCGCAGGGCGCCCTTCAGGTCGAAGCCGGTGCCGCCGAAGGCGCGGATGCCGGCGAGGGCGGTGGGCGAGGGGTCGCCGTTCATGACGTGGGTGCCGCTCGCGCCGTGCAGCCAGCGGTCCCAGATCCCGCCGTTCTGCCGGGCGAGTTCGTAGAGCGACTGGGCGATGTCCGAGCCGGTGCCGGGGTCCAGCAGGGTGAGGAGCTGCACCTGGTCGCGGTAGACGTCCCAGCCGGAGAAGGTGCCGTACTGCGCCCGGTGGCCGCGTCCGACGCGGTGCACCTCGTCGTCGCTGCCCCGGTAGCGGCCGTCGGCGTCGCTGATGACGTTCGGGTGGAAGAGCGAGTGGTAGAGGGCGGTGTAGAAGGTGGTGCGGTCGGCGTCCGTACCGCCCCCGACGCGGATGGCACCGAGGCGGTCGCGCCAGGCTCGGCGGGCGGCGTCACGGACGGCGTCGAAGGAGCGCCGCGGCGGGTTCTCCGCCCGCAGATTCGCCTCGGCGGCGGACCTGCTGACGTACGAGATGCCCACCTTGACGTTCACCGGGCCGGTGCCGGGCGCGAACTCGACGTAACCGCCGGCGCCCTTGCCGGCGACCGGCCGCCCGCCGGACGAGAAGCCGCCGGTGGAACCGGCGGCGGCCGTGGACCCCGGACTGAGCCGGTCGTCCTGCCAGGTGCCGGCGGTGGTGAAGGCGCGGTCGAAGCGGGCGGTGAAGTACAGCGTGTAGTAGGACCGTTGGCCTTCCGGATCGAGATAGCCGCAGAAGTTCCCCGAAGTGACCGAACCGGAGACGGTCCGGGTGGCCGGGTCGATGGTGACCGTCGAACCGGCCGAACCCACCTCGGAGTTGGCGGTGCGGATCAGCAACGAGGCGGGCTTGTCGGCCGGGTAGGTGAACCGGGCCGAGCCGGTGCGGGCTGTCGCGGTGAGGTCGGCGGTGACACCCGAGGCGAGGCCGACCTTGTAGTGGCCGGGCTCGGCGGTCTCGTCGGAATGGCTGAAGTCCGACGCGTAGACGGCGTCCTTGGTGTCGCTCGCCGGGGACGAGGTGACGTCACCGGCGTACGGGAAGAAGGGGATGTCGCCGCTGCCGCCGGCGCAGCCGGTGCCGGACATGTGGGTGAGGCTGAAGCCCCGGATGCGGGTGGCGTCGTACTGGTAGCCGCCGGGCGCGGCGGTTCTGGTCGCGTCGCCTCTGGTGTTCTCCGGACTCCAGGAGAGCATGCCGAACGGCACGACGGCGCCGGGGAAGGTGTCGCCGCCGTTCTTGGTGCCGATCAGCGGATCCACGTACGCCGTGGGGTCCTTGACCAGTTCGGGGGCTCGTTCGGGTGGCCCGCCGGCGGTCGCCGCGAGGGCGGGGGTGGCACCGCCGGCCGCGAGCACCGCGGCCAGCAGCAGAGACATGGGACAGAAACGCATGACGCGGCCCCTCCTCCTTCGGACGGGTCGCGTACCACAGGTCGCACAAGCCGCAGGGACAGTAACGCGCGCCACCCGTAGCACGGAAGACCGCATGGGACCGCACGTCCGCGACGGGCACCAACCCCGTTCACCCGGTCGGGCTACGCGAAGTGGCTTGACATCGTTGTCGGTTGGGGCGGTAGAGTCATGAAAGGACCATCAGACAACGTTGTCGTGTGCCACAGCGTCGACACAAGCCGAACAGCACAGCAGGCACGAGGCAGTTCGAGCCACTTCCCCTCCGGGCAGGCGCCCCACCCCCCTCCCTGCCCGGCTCGCGGACCCGGTGTGCACCGGCACCCGGGTCCGCCCAGAGCAGACGCCGGCACCGCCGGGGAGCCGTTCCGTCAGGAGTCGGGGGGCGGGGGCGGAAGCGGGCCCGGCACCTCGGCGGGTTCCGGTCCGCCGAAAATTATGGGAGCGCTCCCACCCCACCCTCCGAGACGGTAGCGCGGACGAGGGCGGCTGTAAACGGCCGGAAAGGCTCCACCGTTCCGGGACACCGGCGCACCCTCCGCGGTCGCGGCGCCGCGACCGGCCGTCCCAGGCATGTCCCAGCAGCCCCGTGACGCGGCACCTCAGCGCGCCCCCGGCGTCCCGGCGTCCCCAGGACGGCCGGAACTCCTTGGCAGGTTCCCGGCCGCGCCGACAGCCTGCTGCGGCGAGCAGCCGCGTGCGCAGCGACCCGCCCCGCGGCCGCGCGGTCATCTCCCGTCCTCCGCGGGCCGTACGACGTGTCCCGGGACGCGGCCGAAGTCGAGCGGGCCGGGCTCCCCGGTCGGCACCGGGTCGTGGCGGAGTCCGCGCGTGGCCGGGCGGCATCCGGCTGGGCATCGGCGCGTGCGGGGCGCGGACTCGGCCGGTTCGGGCCCCTGCGGTGGCGGACATGTACCAACTCTGTGCCGGTGCGCTGGGGGAACGCTGTGTTCCGCCTGAGCCCCGGCGATGTTCCGCGGCGCCGGCGCACAGGTACGGCGAAGGGCCGCGCCCCCGGCTGACCGGGGACGCGGCCCTCACAGGCCCCGGAAGGCTACTTGCGGAGCAGGCTGCGCAGCACGTACTGCATGATGCCGCCGTTGCGGTAGTAGTCGGCCTCACCGGGGGTGTCGATCCGGACGACCGCGTCGAACTCGACGCCCGTGTCGGTGGTGACCTTGACCGTGCGCGGCGTGGTGCCGTCGTTGAGCTCCTCGACACCGGTGAAGGAGAAGGTCTCCTCGCCGGTCAGGCCGAGGGACTCGGCGGTGGCGCCCTCCGGGAACTGCAGCGGGAGCACGCCCATGCCGATCAGGTTCGAGCGGTGGATGCGCTCGTAGGACTCGGCGATGACGGCCTTGACGCCGAGCAGCGCGGTGCCCTTGGCGGCCCAGTCGCGGGACGAGCCGGAGCCGTACTCCTTGCCGGCCAGGACGACCAGCGGGATGCCCTGCTCGATGTAGTTGCGGGAGGCGTCGTAGATGAACGCCACCGGCGCGTCCGCCTGGGTGAAGTCGCGGGTGTAGCCGCCCTCGGTGCCCGGCGCGATCTGGTTGCGCAGGCGGATGTTGGCGAAGGTGCCGCGGATCATGACCTCGTGGTTGCCTCGGCGGGAGCCGTAGGAGTTGAAGTCACGACGCTCCACACCGTGCTCGGTGAGGTACTTGCCGGCCGGGGTGTCGGCCTTGATGGCGCCGGCGGGCGAGATGTGGTCCGTCGTCACCGAGTCGCCGAGCTTGGCCAGCACGCGGGCACCGGCGATGTCCGAGACCGGGGACGGCTCGTGCGCCATGCCCTCGAAGTAGGGGGGCTTGCGGACGTACGTCGACTCCGCGTCCCACTCGAAGGTGTCACCGGTCGGGATGGGCAGCGACTGCCACTGGGCGTCGCCGGCGAAGACGTCGGCGTAGGACTTGTTGAACATGTCCTCGCCGATGGCGCTCGCCACGACCTCGTTGACCTCGGCCTCGGTGGGCCAGATGTCCTGGAGGTACACCGGCTTGCCGTCGGTGTCGGTGCCCAGGGCGTCCTTGGTGATGTCGACCTTCATCGAGCCGGCGATCGCGTAGGCGACGACCAGCGGCGGGGAGGCCAGGTAGTTCATCTTGACGTCGGGGTTGATCCGGCCCTCGAAGTTCCGGTTGCCGGAGAGGACCGAGGTGACCGCGAGGTCGTGGTCGTTGACGGCCTTGGAGACCTCCTCCGGCAGCGGGCCGGAGTTGCCGATGCAGGTGGTGCAGCCGTAGCCGACGAGGTTGAAGCCGACCTTGTCGAGGTAGGGGGTGAGCCCGGCCTTGTCGAAGTAGTCGGTGACGACCTTGGAGCCCGGGGCGAGCGTGGTCTTGACCCACGGCTTGCGGGTCAGGCCCTTCTCCACGGCCTTCTTCGCGACGAGCGCCGCGGCGACCATGACGTACGGGTTGGAGGTGTTGGTGCAGGAGGTGATGGCCGCGACGGTGACCGCGCCGTGGTCGATCTGGTAGGTCGAGCCGTCGGGGGCGGTGACGGTGACCGGGTTGGTCGGAACGCCGTTGGTGGACGCCGGGGCGTCGGAGGCCGGGAAGGACTCCTTGCCCGCCTCGTCGGCGGTGTCGACGTAGTTGCGCACGTCGGTCTTGAACTGCTCGGCGGCGTTGGCGAGGACGATGCGGTCCTGCGGGCGCTTCGGGCCGGCGATGGAGGGGACGACCGTGGCGAGGTCCAGCTCCAGCTTCTCGGAGAAGTCGGGCTCGGCCTTGGGGTCCAGCCAGAGACCCTGCTCCTTGGCGTACGCCTCGACGAGCGCGACCTGCTGGTCGCTGCGGCCGGTCAGACGCAGGTAGTTGAGGGTCTCGTCGTCGATCGGGAAGATCGCGGCGGTGGAGCCGAACTCCGGCGACATGTTGCCGATGGTGGCGCGGTTGGCGAGGCTCGTGGCCGCCACGCCCTCGCCGTAGAACTCGACGAACTTGCCGACCACACCGTGCTTGCGGAGCATCTCGGTGATGGTGAGGACGAGGTCGGTGGCGGTGGTGCCGGGCTTGAGCTCACCGGTCAGCTTGAAGCCGACGACGCGCGGGATGAGCATGGAGACCGGCTGGCCGAGCATGGCGGCCTCGGCCTCGATGCCGCCGACGCCCCAGCCGAGCACGCCGAGGCCGTTGACCATGGTGGTGTGCGAGTCGGTGCCGACCAGGGTGTCGGGGTACGCCTGGCCGCCCCGCACCATGACCGTGCGGGCCAGGTGCTCGATGTTCACCTGGTGGACGATGCCGGTGCCCGGCGGGACGACCTTGAACTCGTCGAACGCCGTCTGGCCCCAGCGCAGGAACTGGTAGCGCTCGCGGTTGCGGCCGTACTCCAGCTCGACGTTCTGCGCGAAGGCCTCGTGGGTGCCGAACTTGTCGGCGATGACGGAGTGGTCGATGACCAGCTCGGCCGGGGCCAGCGGGTTGATCTTCGCCGGGTCGCCGCCGAGCTCCTTCACGGCCTCGCGCATGGTGGCGAGGTCCACGACACAGGGAACGCCGGTGAAGTCCTGCATGATCACGCGGGCCGGCGTGAACTGGATCTCCTGGCTGGGCTGGGCCTGCGAGTCCCAGCCGCCGAGGGCACGGATGTGGTCGGCGGTGATGTTCGCGCCGTCCTCCGTGCGGAGCAGGTTCTCCAGCAGGACCTTCAGGCTGTACGGAAGGCGAGCCGAGCCTTCCACCTTGTCCAGCCGGAAGATCTCGTACGACTCGTCGCCCACCTGCAGCGTGCTGCGGGCGTCGAAGCTGTTCGCCGACACGACAGTCTCCTTCATTGATGTGCGCGTACCACCGTCAATCGTGCCGCCACGCCGACTTGGCCCATCCAGTAAGGTCGGACTAAGTTAGGCATGCCTTACTAGAGATGGCGGCTGCGGTGCGCCTGGGCAGATATCTCGATGTCGAGATAACTCTAGTACACGGGCGCCGGATGGTCATGCCCGGACCGCCCCGCCGCCCCCGCGGCGTGTCCGGAGCCGGCCCCCGAGGGACGGGCCGGCGGGCGCGGAACGGGCGTCCGCGAGTGAATCCGGGTTTCCGGCCCATCAGTTCACGGACCGGGGGTAGCCGGGGAGGGAGCGAAAGGAGTCACAATCATGCCGCTCACCTTCCGGAAGAGCTTCCGGATCCTGCCCGGAGTCCGCCTCAACATCAATCGGCACTCCTGGTCCATCACCACCGGGGGCAGGCACGGTCCCCGGCACACGCACAGCAGCACGGGACGCCGGACGACGTCGATGGACCTGCCCGGACCGTTCGGCTGGCGCCGCACCTCCAGGGAGCGCCGCCGGTGACGTCCGCGGGGTGGGCCGGAGACCGGGCGGTCCACCCCGCGGCGCCGTCCGCGGCCCCCCGCTTCGAGGCGCGGGTCCCCCACAAGGCGGAGGCTCGGCGTGTCGAAAATCTGTCAGATCGGTACATTCCGGGATATTTGCGAGAGGCCGGCACTCGCGGAGGCCGGGCCGGCGTACGGTGCGCCCACGCTGACGACGCATCACCCGAACGGACCCCCCAACCGGGCACCATCTCATATCTGAGATAACCTCAACCTCATGGCAGACGACTACCTCGTACGCATCGGCAAGCTCATCCGTGATGCCCGGCAACACCGCGGCTGGACACAGGCACAGCTCGCGGAGGCGCTCGGCACCAGTCAGAGCGCTGTCAACCGCATCGAGCGCGGCAACCAAAACATCAGCCTTGAGATGATCGCTCGAATCGGTGAAGCCCTGGACAGCGAGATCGTCTCCCTGGGCTACGCGGGCCCGATGCATCTGCGGGTGGTGGGCGGCCGCCGCCTGTCCGGCGCTATCGACGTGAAGACCAGCAAGAACGCCTGCGTGGCCCTGCTGTGCGCCTCGCTGCTGAACAAGGGGCGCACGGTGCTGCGCCGGGTCGCCCGGATCGAGGAGGTGTACCGCCTCCTGGAGGTGCTCAACTCCATCGGCGTGCGGACCCGCTGGATCAACGAGGGCGTCGACCTGGAGCTGGTGCCGCCGGCCGACCTCGACATGGCGGCGATCGACGCGGAGGCCGCCGTACGCACCCGCTCGATCATCATGTTCTTCGGCCCGCTGCTGCACCGCATGGACCACTTCAAGCTGCCGTACGCCGGCGGCTGCGACCTCGGTACGCGGACCATCGAGCCGCACATGATCGCGCTGCGCCGGTTCGGACTGGACATCGCGGCGACCGAGGGGCAGTACCACGCCCAGGTCGACCGCTCGATCCGCCCGGACCGCCCGATCGTGCTGACCGAACGCGGGGACACGGTCACCGAGAACGCGCTGCTGGCCGCCGCCCGGCACGACGGCGTCACCGTCATCCGCAACGCGTCCTCCAACTACATGGTCCAGGACCTCTGCTTCTTCCTTGAGGCGCTCGGCGTCCGGGTCGAGGGCATCGGCACCACCACCCTGACCGTGCACGGCGTCCCCCACATCGACGTGGACGTGGACTACTCCCCCTCCGAGGACCCGGTCGAGGCGATGAGCCTGCTGGCCGCGGCGGTGGTGACGGAGTCGGAGCTGACGGTCCGTCGCGTGCCCATCGAGTTCCTGGAGATCGAGCTCGCGGTCCTGGAGGAGATGGGGCTCGACCACGACCGCACGGCCGAGTACTTCGCGGACAACGGCCGTACCCGCCTGATCGACCTCACGGTCCGCCCCTCCAAGCTGGAGGCGCCGATCGACAAGATCCACCCGATGCCGTTCCCCGGCCTCAACATCGACAACGTCCCGTTCTTCGCGGCCATCGCGGCGGTCGCCCAGGGCAAGACCCTGATCCACGACTGGGTCTACGACAACCGCGCGATCTACCTCACCGACCTGAACCGCCTCGGCGGCCGCCTCCAGCTCCTGGACCCGCACCGGGTACTGGTGGAGGGCCCGACCCGCTGGCGCGCGGCCGAGATGATGTGCCCGCCGGCACTGCGCCCCGCGGTCGTCGTCCTGCTGGCGATGATGGCGGCCGAGGGCACGTCGGTGCTGCGCAACGTGTACGTCATCAACCGCGGTTACGAGGACCTCGCGGAACGCCTCAACACGGTCGGGGCACAGATCGAGATCTTCCGCGACATCTGACATGCGGATGCCGCCACACCCTGTCTGACCTGCCGCTCAGCAGGTCAGACAGGGGCGCGGCGGCATCTCTGGGATTCTCTGGGACTCTGGGCCCGCGGCGGGCTACGAGCCACGCCCACGGGCTCCACCGACCGGCCGCGGCTGCGGGAAGATCGCGTCGGTGGCGGCGCCGCCTCGTGCGCCGGCGCGAGGCAGGAAGTGGGAGTACTTCCGCAGCGTGAATCCAGGATCGGTGCCCCAGCCAGCGTGCCGGGGAGACGACCGACTCCGACTCACCGGCCTCCGGTTCCCCGGAGGCGTAGAGGCGGCGTGGGGCATGGAAGCCGTGCTCCCGGGAGGGCTCCCTGCACGGGCACGGTCCGTGCTGCCCTCGTCCAGCGGGACGATCACACCCGCAGTGGCGGGAGCGGGCTTCCACACGCAGGAGGTGAGGTAGCTCCGGTTGATGGCCTTCCGCTCGCGTCCTGTCACCGAGAGGCTGCAGGGCCGCCGGTGTTGGGCGTCCGTCGGTGTTTCGGCTGGAGTCGGGTCGTCCCAGCGCAGCGTGACCGGCGCCGGCGCGAACTGCGCCATGTGCTGCCGGATGACCCGGGCCACGCTGGACAGCAGCGGCATGTCCCGGACCTTGTGCCGCTTCGGGAGCGCGAAGCACAGCTTCGCCCGCACCGTCCTGGCCTGCCGCCGAACGTGAACGACTTCACCGAACGCCTGCTGGAGCCGCGGCCCGCAGGCCGTCGTGACGGGCCGACCGCGTCGCCGCCGTCGCCGGGCGTACTCCCCGGGGAGTACCAGGGCCTGTTCCGCACCCCTGGCAGTAACGTCGGGCTCGGTCCCGGGCCGGACGAAAAGGTGCTCCCGCGCCGGAAGTCTGGAATCGACCAGACCACCGGCCCGGAGGGAGGCCCACGATGGGGGCCCCGAGCACTGAGACCACATCAACCGCCGTGCCACCGCCGACGCGAGGGCGGGGGAGGGGCCGGGGCGCCCGCGCGATCCCCTGGGCGGTGCTCGCGCTGTGGATCGCCATAGTGGCGACGGCCGGCCCCCTGGCCGGCAGGCTCGCGGATGACCAGCAGAACCGGGCGGTGGACTACCTCCCGGCGAGCGCCGACTCCACGCGGGTGGCCCGGCTCCAGGACGCGCTGCCCGGCGGCGAGGCCACCGAACTCGTGGTCGTCTACCACCGCGACGGCGGGCTGACCGCCGCCGACCGCGACAAGGCCGCCGCCCAGATCGCCGGTGTCGCGCGGGCGCACCGGCTCACCGGCGGCGCGCCGCACGTCGTCCTGTCGCACGGGGACACGCTGACGTACTCCGTGGCGAGCACCGAGCCCGGCCAGGACGACGCGGCCAAGGACGCCTTCGTCACCGACGTCCGCCACCGCGCCGAGGGCGGTGGCGGGCTCACCGTTCACGTGGGCGGCCCCGGCGCGCTCAACAGCGACATGAAAGAGGTCTACTCCTCGCTCGACGGGCCGTTGCTGTGGACCACGGTGGCCGTCGTCGCCGTCCTGCTGATCCTCATCTACCGCAGCCCTCTGCTGTGGCTGCTGCCCCTGCTCGTCGCGGGCGTCGCCGACGCCGCCGCGATGGCCGGCGTCCACGTACTCCACCAGGCCTTCGGGATCACCGTCACCGGCCAGAGCCAGGGCGTGATGACCATCCTCGTCTTCGGCGCGGGCACTGACTACGCCCTGCTGCTTGTCTCCCGCTACCGCGAGGAACTCCGGCGCGTGCCCCGCCCGTACGACGCCATGCGCGCCGCGCTGCGCGGCTGCGGGCCAGCGGTCCTGGCCTCCTCCGGGACGGTGGCCGCGGGCCTGCTGTGCCTGCTCGCCGCGGACCTCAACAGCAGCCGGGGAATGGGCCCGATCGCCGCGGTCGGGGTGCTGTGCGCGCTGGCGGCGATGACGACTCTGCTGCCCGCGCTGCTGGTGCTGCTGGGACGCCGGGTGTTCTGGCCGCTGGTGCCTGGGTACGGCAGCGAAGTGCCACGTCCGCGCGGCCTGTTCGCGGCGATGGGCGGCTCGGTCGCACGCCGCCCACTGGCCGTGCTCGCAGGCGGCGCGATGCTGCTCGGGGCGTTGGCGCTCGGGACTCTGGCGCTGCCCGGCAGCCTGAAGAACGACGACGCCTTCACGAGCGTGCCGGAGTCGGTCGCCGCCATGCGCACCCTCGCCGAGGCCGACCCCGGCCGCTCCGCCCAGCCGATTACCGTCATGGCGCCCACCGGCCGGGCCGCTGAGGTACTGGCCGCGGTCCGCGGCACCGAGGGCGTCGCGTCCGCCGAACGCGGGCGCAGCGGCGGCGGCTGGACGGAGGTGTCGGTGACCGCCGAGGCGCCGCCCGAGTCGTCCGGCGAGACCGCGACCATCCACGCCCTGCGCGCGGAGCTGGACGGTTTCTACGGTGCCCATGTCGGAGGTCCGGGTGCCCAGCAGGACGACCTGGCCGGCACCAGTTCCCGCGACCGGTGGGTCGTCGTGCCGCTCGTCCTGGCGGCCGTGCTGCTGATCCTCGTCGTGCTGCTGCGCAGCCTTGTCGCGCCACTGCTGCTCGTGTTGGCCGTGATCGCGGTGTGGGGTGCCTCGCTGGGCATCGGCGGGCTGGTGTTCGGGCCGCTGTTCGGCTTCGAGGGCACGGACCCGGGGCTACCGTTGCTGTCGTTCGTCTTCCTCGTGGCGCTCGGCGTCGACTACGGCATCTTCCTCATGCACCGGATGCGCGAGGAGTCGCTGGCGGGGGCAGCGCCGGCCATCGCGGCCGTCACCGCACTGCGCACCACGGGCGGGGTGATCGCCTCGGCGGGGCTGGTGCTCGCTGCCACCTTCTCGGTACTGGTCAACATGCCACTGGTGTCGCTGGTCGAGATGGGTTTTGTCGTCGCCGTGGGTGTCCTTCTGGACACCTTCCTCGTGCGCACCTACCTGGTCACTTCCGCGAGTATTGCGCTGCGCGAGCGGGTCTGGTGGCCGGGCCGGCTGAGCCGGCCGCGCACAGGCCCGTGAACCGGCATCTCACGCTGCCGCCCCCGTAACGGAAGATGGAGCCGTGTCGAAGCCGTCGCCTCTCCCGCCCGCCGTCCACGCGCACAAGGACGCCGCCCTCGCCGTGGGCGTGCTGGTGCTTCAGAGCGCCATGGGCGCCCTCCTGCCGTCCGGGCAGGGGCACCGCCCGGACACGGCGGGCTGGGCGCTTCTGGTGGTCACCGCGCTGGTGCTGGCGGCCCGGCGGCGGTGGCCGATGGCCGTGATGCTCGTGACGGTCGCGGCCGTCGCCCCCTACCACGCCATGGACAACATCCACCTGGCCGTGGTCCCGGCCAGTATGGTGGCGGTCTACTCGCTGGCGGCCGCCGGGCCACCGCCGCGGACGTACCTCACCGTGGCGGCGGTCGTCGCGATCATGGTCGGGGTGATGTCGCTGACACCCGACAGGCACGCGGCGACCGACATGCTGCGCAGCGGCGGCTGGGTGGTGGCGGTGTCACTGACCGGCGAGGCGGTCCGCATCCACCGCAAGTACGTGGCCGCCATCGTCGGGCGCGCCGAACGCGCCGAACGCACCCGCGAGGAGGAGGCGGCCCGGCGCGTCGCCGAGGAGCGGCTGCGGATCGCCCGCGACCTGCACGACCTGCTGGCCCACAGCATCACCGTGATCGGCGTGCAGACCTCGGTCGCCGCCCACGTGCTGCTCGCCGACCCGGACCGACTGGACCGCACGGCCGTCGCCGGGGCCCTGGACAACATCGCGGGGACCTGCCGCGACGCCCGGGCGGAGCTGCGGGCCACCCTGCAGGTGCTGCGCGGCGACGACGAGCGCGGCCCGCTGCCGGGCTTGGCCGGGGTCGGCGACCTGGCCCGGTCGGCGGAGGCCGCCGGGGTGCGGGTGGAACTGGCGGTCGAGCCCGGTACGGACGGGGTGCCCAAGGCCATCGGCGCGGCGGCATACCGGATCGTGCAGGAGGCCCTGACCAACGCGGTACGGCATGCGGGCGGCACCCTGGTCCGGGTCGGCCTCGCCCTCGACGCCGAGGCGGCGGCCCTGCGCATCGACGTGACCGACGACGGTCCCTGTACCGGGGCACAGACGCAGGCCCCGCCGCAGCAGGACGGCAGGTGGCGGCCGTGGCGGGCCGTCGCGCCCGCCAGGCCGCGGACGGAGGAGCCCGCCCCGGCCGGATACGGCCTCATCGGGATGCGCGAGCGGGCCCGAAGCGTCGGCGGCACCCTGACCGTCGGGCCCTGCCCGGAGGGCGGCTTCGCCGTCGCGGCCGTCCTCCCGCTCGCCGGGGGCGGCGCGTTCGCGGGGGCCCCGGCGTGATCCGCGTCCTGCTCGCGGACGACCAGACCCTGGTCCGCGAGGCCTTCGCGATGCTGGTCGAATCCGCCCCCGACATGCAGGTCGTCGAGCAGGCGGCCACCGGGCGGGAAGCCGTGGCGGCGGCCCGCGTCCGCCGCCCCGACGTGGTGATCATGGACATCCGTATGCCTGACCTCGACGGCATCGAGGCCACCCGGCTCATCGCCGCCGACGACGATCTGGCCGGGGTCCGGGTGCTGGTGCTCACCACGTACGACAGCGACGACCACGTGGTGCCCGCGCTGCGGGCCGGCGCCAGCGGCTTCCTCGTCAAGGACACCCGCCCTGCCGACCTCCTCGACGCCATACGCACGGTCGCCGCGGGCGAGGCGCTTCTGTCGCCGGGGCCGACCGCGCGGCTCATCGCCCGGGTGCTGCGCCTCCCGGAGGGCCCGCCGCCGGGCGGTCCGGCCCCGGAACGCCTCGCCGCGCTGTCCGCACGGGAGCGGCAGGTGCTCACCCTCGTAGCGCGGGGCCTGAACAACACGGAGGTCGCCGGGGCGCTGGACCTGAGCCCGCTCACCGCCAAGACGCACGTCAGCCGCATCATGGGCAAGCTAGGAGCCCGCGACCGCGCCCAGCTGGTGATCGCGGGGTACGAGTCGGGCCTTGTCGCGCCCGGCGGGACGGCGGGGCTCAGCGGCTGACAGCCAGGACCAGTGTCGCGGCGGCGGGCGAAACAGTCCGGCGCGGTTCATCGTGGGTGACTTCATCGGCGCCGACGACCACGCCCTCGAACTCGTCGAACCCTCCCCGCACTGGTGCTCCCAGGGGCGCGCCACCGATTCCTTCGTCTGTCCGCCAAAACTCCGCGCGTTCCTGGTGAGCTGGTCTGCTGGTCAGCGGCCGAGAGCCTTGGCCAGGCCGGCGAGAACGGCGCTGACGGCTGCGGCGGCAGGCCGCGTGCACAAGGCAATCCCCCCTTGAAGTGGGGCGAGTCGCCCAGTGACCAAGGCCGTGTCCAACGTGGTGAGGCGGACATTGAGCCTTCATGGGGCGGGGTACGCGGAGTTGGATTGCTCCGGACGGTTTGCGGGAGATCGTGGAACCGCCGATCCCGCCGTCAACGGTGCGGCCGCAGGGCAGCGAAACGCAGGACACGCCTGATGAGACGCTGTTCGCGGCCATCGTCTGCATCCTGGTCGGTGGCTGCGCCCGGCGCCAACTGCCGCCCTGCTTCGGAATATCGAAGTCGACCGCGCACCGCCGGTTCCTGATCTGGTCGAGTGCCGGTGTCTGGGGTCGCCTGTACGAGGCCGTGCTGCACGGCTCGACGACGCCGGTCTCGTCGACGTCACCCGCGTCGTCCTGGACACCGCCCATCTCAGGGCTGAAAAAGGGGCGAACACACAGGTCCGAGCCCCGTGGACCGGGGCAGGCCGGGTTCCGGGATGCACGTCCTGTCCCCGGACGTGGTTCCCTGACGGGCGCTCCGGGGCACCGCCGTTACCGGCTCACCTCGTGGTGGCGGCCGTCGGGGCGCGGCAGCGGCTTGAGGTCGACCTGGACGCGGTGCGTGGAGTCATGACTGACCGAGCCGCCCAGCCGGGCCTCGACGACCCCCAGGCGCAGCCCCGCACCGCCCTCGCCGGCCCGGTGGAACTGCACCGAGAACTCCAGACTCACCTGCTCGACGCTGAACCGCCAGTCGCTCTCGGCGCCCTCCGCCTGAGCCCTGGCCAGCTCCGCACGCACCGTGCCGATGGCCTCCGCGAGACCGATCGGTTCCCGATCCCCCATGACAACACACCGCCGGTTTCCGTTGTTTGACCGATCCAACCTGGTCATGAGTCTAGGGACGGGCGATGCCCCGCGCGTAGGGTGAGGCAGCATGGGGGAACTGCGTGCGGACTGGAGACTCAGGCTGCGGCGCGAGGACGCGCACGGCCCCGTCTGCGGGGCCGGTGTACTCGTCGACCAGCACACGGCGTTGACCTGCGCACACGTGGTGCGGCGTCCGGATGCCGTGATGTGGCTGGAGTTCGCGGAGAACAGCGCCCTGGAACCGGTGGCCGCCCGGGTCATGGCGGGCGGCTGGCTCCCGGAGGGCGAACATGGCGAGGACGTCGCCGTGTTACGGCTCGACAGTCCGCGCCCGCGGGCACGCCCCGCGCCGCTGGAACCCGCGCTCCGGGCGGGTACGGAGGTGTACGCGACCGGGTACGCGGAGGGCTTCGACGACGGCATGAGCCTGTGGGGCCGGATCGGCGGCGCCAGCGGCGAGCGGGTGCAGTTCGACGCCGTCACCAAGGCGGAGGTGGTGCGCGCCGGGTTCAGCGGTGCCGCCGTGTGCACACGGCCCCGGGAGGGCTGTCCGGTGCGGGTGGTCGGCCTCGTCGTCAGCTGGCGCGGGGATCTGGGCGAGCTGTTGCCCGAGAGCAACCGGCTCGCCTTCTCCTATCTGGTCCCGGTCGACCGCATCGCCGGACTCTCGCCCGTCGTGAAGGAGTTGACCAGCCCGGACGCCTGGGACCACGCCTTCGGGGAGCGGCTGGAGCGCTGGTGGGACGATCCGGACGAGGACCCGGTGAAGATCACCGTGGTGCCCCCGGGCAGCGGCAAGGACCGTTCGCTGCGCCATCTGCTGCACCGTGCCGACGTCGTCCATCGCGGCGGTGACAGCAGACCGCACCTCGCCGACCACGCGCTGGGCCGGATCTCCTTCCCGGTCGGCGAGTACCTCGCGTACTGGGACTGGCTGCTCGGCACCGCCCGGCGCCCGGCGGGCGCGACCCCCGCGCCCGCCCGGCCCGCGACGGTCGTGGTCGACGGCCTCGACGAGGATCCGCAGCCCGGCCCGCTGCTCGAACTGCTCGCACGGCTACGGGCGCTGGGATTCCGGCTGCTGCTCGTCTTCCGGCACGAGGGCGGCACCGGCTGGAACGCCGCCCGCGACGACCTGCTGCGGCCCGCACTCCTCAGGCACGCGGACGCCCTCCTCGGCCGGCTGGAACTCGCCGAGTTCGGCAACGCGATCCGCCGCGACGTCGTCGACAGCGCCTCCCTGGACTCCGTCACCGAGACGGCCGACCTGCGCCGGGCCGAGCTCCGCCGGACCAGCGCGTTACCGGACCCGCAGCGCCAACTGCCCGCGCTGCGCGCGCTGCTCAGAACCCTGCGCGCCGACCTGGACCGTCAGGGAGGCAGGTGATGCGCGAGCGCCGCACGGACCAGGGCGAGGGGGAACGGCGGGTGACCGGCTGCCCGCACCGGAACTTCGACGGATCCCCCTGCCAGGGCTCCGTCCTGCCCACCGGCTGGTGCGACCGGTGCGGCCGCGCGGTACAGGGCCCCTTCCTGCCCGCCCTGCCCGAGGACCCGCGGGACCTCGGCCCCCGCGACCTCCTCAGGCTCCCCGACCGCGCGCCGCGCGCCGTCGAGGCCCGCCTGGTCCGTGCCGCGACGCCGCTGCGCGTGCGCATGGGCTGCTCGGCCGCCGACTGCGGGATCACCTTCGCCCCGCCCTACACCGAGGGCCCGGTGCCCCTCACCGGGTACTGCCCGGCCTGCGGCGAGCGGTACTCGTACGAACCCGAGCTCACCGAAGGCGAGTTGCTGCGCGACCAGTACCGGATCATGGGGCCCATCGATCACGGCGGCCAGGGCTGGGTCTACCTCGCCGAGGACACCCATCTCGGGGACGTCGTCGCCGTCAAGGGACTGCTCAACCGTTACGAGCACGACGGCGCCCGGCTCGCCGACGTCGAGCGCCGCCACCTGGTCGCCATGCGTCACCCCCGGATCGTCCAGATCCGCGACTTCGTCGCCCGCGGCGACGGCACCGGGGAGATCACCGGCGGCTACATCGTCATGGACGACGTCGGGGACGGCACCCTGGAGAAGGTCGTCGAGGAGACCCGGCGGGGCGAGTCGGTGCTCGACATCGAGCACGTGGCGGCGTACGGCTGCCAGATCCTCGAAGCGCTGGTGCATCTGCACGCGGGCGGTGAACGGGTCTTCGTGTACGGGGACATGAAGCCCTCGAACGTCGTGCACCACGGGGCCGGCGTCAAGGTCATCGACCTCGGCGGAATGCGCGAGGAGGGCCAGAGCCGGCCGCCCGCCCACGTCACCACCGACTACATGGCCCCCGAGACCGCGTTCACGGGCCTGCCCACCGTCGCCCACGACCTGCACACCGTCGGCGTCACCCTGCGCGAACTCGCCCACTGGGCCGTCGACGAGGTGCCCGGTCTGGGCACCGGCTCGTTCTGGCAGGTCGTCGAGCGCGCCGTGCGGACCGACCCCGGCCGGCGCTTCGCCGACGCCCGGGAGATGGCCGGCCAGCTGCGGGGCGCGCTGCGGGAGATCCGGGCGCTGCGCGGCAAGAGCGACCCGCCCGAGCCGTCCGACTACTTCCGTCCGTCCCCGCAGCTGCTCGGCGCCCGGCTCGGCACGGTGCCGGGCATCGGGCACTGGCTGCAGCGGCCCCGCCGCGACCGGTACGCGCCGCCGGTGGCCCCCGCACTGGACCTCGGGACCCCCACGCCCACCGAGATCGCCGGGTGTCTGCCGGTGCCGCGGCGCTATCCGGGCGACCCGCAGACCGCGCGGTTCGAGGTCAGCAGCGGCTACGACCCCGGGCTGCTCCTCGACCAGGAGGACGAGAAACCGGCTTCGGTGGAGATCTGTCTGCACAACGTGCGTGTCCTGCTGAGCCGCAACACCCGGGACGACCTGGAGCTGGCCCAGGCGGAGCTGGACACCGCCGACTCCATTCCCGGACCGTCCGCGGTGCGCAGGTGGCGGCTGGAGTGGCACCGCGCGCTGCTGGCGCTGCGGCACGCCGGTCTCCACGACACGCCCCACCAGGTCACCGACGCCCAGACCCACTTCCTGCAGGTCCACCTCGAACTGCCCGGCGAGTACGCCCCCAAGCTGGCCCTCGCCTACTGCGGGGAGCGGCTCGGCGACCGCGGCAACGGGCCCACCGCCAGGGAGCTGTACGAAGCGGTGTTCGCCCGCAACCCCGCGCACGGCGGTGCCGCGCTGGGGCTGGCCAGGCTGGCGCTGCGCGCGGGCGACCGGCGAGCGGCCCTCGACGTCCTTGCCCGGGTGGGACCCGGCACCCTGGACCACACCGTCGCCCGGATCGCCTCCCTGCGGATCCGCGCGGCCCGGCTGCCCGGGGCCGCCGGTCCGTCACCGAAGCACTTCGCTCCGCTGCCCGCGCCCGCCGAGGTCGACGCGGCGCTGGCCGAACTGCCCGGTCTGGTGGGCCGGGGACCGGGCGCGGGCGAACCGAGCCTGTCCGAGGACGAGGCGCTGCGGCTGCGGACCGAGCTGCACGAATGGAAGCTGGACGCGCTGCACCACCAGAGCGACCGGACCGGCGCCCCGGGCACGGGGGCCGGCCGGCTCGACGCCCGCCGGCTCAGACGTCTCGCCCCGCCCGAGCGCGAGCAGCGCAGGCGGCTGGAGTCCCTCTACCGGCAACTGGCCGCCCGGCACCGGGAGTCGGCCGCCGCCCACGAACACCTCGTGGACCTCGTGCACGCGGTACGACCGCAGACCCGGATCTGATCCGCACGCACGGCACGACCGGACCACCCGGCGCGACGCGGTCGCAGGGCACCGCACGGGTGACGTCCCCGGCAACGAAGGGAAGGCACGGTGACGGAGGACATGAGCGGCCGTACCCGGCCCCCGCGGCCCGGCGTCCGGCTCCACGTCGATCTCGACGCTGACCGGCGCCCGCACCGCAGTGCGAAGATCGAGGCCCATCTGCGGGTCGAGGTCACCGCCGACCGCGCCCCCACCGACCTGCCCGCGGTCGAACTCGCCGTGATCATCGCCGTGGACGTGGCCGAGCCCGGTCGGGCGGCCGTGCGCCATGCCCTGCCGGCCGCGCTGCGCGCCCTGCCCGACCGGATCTCCTTCGCCGTGCTCGGCAGCGGACCCGAGCCGGTCCTGTGTTATCCGCGGGGTGCCGACAGGTGGGCCGTCGCCGACCAGGACCAGCGGCGCCGGGCCGCGTTCGCGATGGGCTCGCTGCCGCTGCACCGGGACGGTCCGCGTCCCGCCGGATACGCGCCCTGGGCCACCGAGGCGCGGGCGCTGTTCGCCGACCGGCCGCTGTCCGTACCGCACCTGGTGCTGATCACCGACGGCAGCAGCGCCGGCGGCGAGACCCGCCTGGAGGAGGAACTCGACGCCTGCGCCGGGAGGTTCACCTGCGATGTGTTCGCGGTGGGCGCCGACTGGAATCCCGATCCGCTGCTGGCCATCGCCGAACGGCTCCACGGTACGGCCCAGTTCGTGGACGAGGGCCTCGGCCGGGCGATCACCGACGCCATCGCGCGACTGCGCCGGGTGGGCCCGTCCCAGCTGGCGATCGAGGTGACCCTGCGGCCCTCGGTGCGCCAGGTCTCGCTCAGCGAGAAGGCGCCGCGGCCGCACCGGCTGGTGGGGCTGCCCGAGCCCGACCGGCCGCACTGCTGGAGCTTCCCCACGCACCAGTGGGAGCAGGGCAGCCGCGACTACCTGCTCACCCTGGTCGCGAACGCCGCGGACGACCCGCTGGAGACCGAGCTGCAGTTCGCCATGGTCTCGGTCGACGGCGTCCACGCGCCGGTGGTCGCCCGCTGGCACCATCCCCGGCAGTCGGCGCCGCCGGGTCCGACGGGCGGCGGCAGTGTGCGCAGTCTCAACGCCACCGCCCGGATGCGCGGCGCGTTGCGCGAGGGGCTCACCGCGCTCCAGGGGCACCGGCCCGACACCGCCCGCGAGTGCCTGGCGCAGGCGGCCCAGCTGGCGGCCCGGTTCGGCACGGACTGGGTGCTGGACGAGATCCGAACGGTCGCCGACATCGAGGACGCGGCCGAGGGACGGATCCGGCTGCGCACCGTGGACACCGGCACCCTCGGCCCGATGATCCTGCGGGCCGGCTCCCACCCGGGCGCGCCGGTGGCCGACGTCGCCGCCGCACCGCCGGGCCCGCGCTGCGGCAGCTGCCGGAGCCGGGCCGGCGGTGAGGCCCGCTACTGCATCGTCTGCGGGGAGAAGCTGCTGTGACGACCGTGTGGACAGCCTTCTCACGGCGGTACTCCCCCGCCGCGTTCTGGCGCGGGCGGCTGAGCGGCCGGCGGACCCGACGGCTGCTGGAGACGCATCTGCTGGTGCTCTTCCTGTGCGCGGCCGTGGCCTCGACCTCCTTGTTCTTCTCCTACCGGCAGACCCAGCGCGGCGCCGCGGCCCTGGCCGCCCGTGAGGCGCCGGCCGTTCAGGGGCTGGCCGCCACCCGGCTGGCGGCGCTGCGGGCCGACCAGGAGGCGCACGCCCTGGTGACGGCGCACCTGGTCGACGTGCCGGGCTCCGGCGAGACCTACCGGTCCCAGCTGTCCGCCGCCGACCAGGGCCTGTCCCGGATCGCCGACCGCACGGACCAGGACCTCGGCACGGTCAACGGCCTGCTCGCCACCTACGGCAACTCGCTCGGCCTGGGTACGTCCATGTACCGCGACCAGCCGCTGATGCGGGAACAGAAACTCGACGAAGCCGACTCGCTGCTCACCCGCAGCACGGTCGGTCTCGCGCCCCGCCTCGACGCGCTGCAGCGGGTCCAGATGCGGCACGCGGAGGCCACGGCCACCATGGGACGGTGGCAGCGGGCCGGCTGGTGGCTCGCCGAACTCGCCCTGGCCGTCATGGCGTCGACCCTGCTGTCGGCGGTGTTCGTACTGCGCGACCGGTGCGGCCGCGACTGGAACCCCTATCTGCTCGCCGCGTTCGTCCTGACCGTGCTGCTCGCGGTGTTCCCGCTGCTGACGACGGCGTCGACCGAGGGCCGCCTGGACAGGGCGCTCGGCGACCTCGGACGGATCACCGAGGTGTCCCGGTCCCGGCACACCGGCCCGGGGCTGGCCGCGGCGCAGCAGAGCGTCGCACAGAAGTCGGAGGAGGTCCGGCAGGAACTCACCGACGGCGGCTGGGCGGACCGGATGTACCGGGGCACCGTGGTCGGCGGCCTGCTGGTCGTCGTCCTGCCCGCGCTGGGCCTCGGGCTCCGGCTGGACAGCGACTACTGGAGGCGGCGATGACCCGGCGGTTCAAGGTGCTGGTCGTGCTCGTGGTCCTGCTGCTGATCGCCGCCGGCGGACTGGTGGCGGCCTGGGCACGGCACGACGACGGGGAGCCGGTGACCATCCTGGGGACCTGGACCGGGGAGCAGGCGGAACAGTTCGAGGCCGTGCTGCGGGACTTCGGCATCCCCTTCCGCTACCAGGGCACCGCCGCCCAGCGCGAGGTGCTGCTCTCCAAGGTGCAGTCGGGAGAGCCCCCGGACATCGTGATCATGCCGGGTATCGGTGAACTCGCCGAGTACGCCGGGCAGAACCGTCTCAAGCCGCTGAACGGGCTGTACGACCCGGAGCAGTACGGCGCGCCGTGGAACGCCACCGGCACCGCCTCCACGTCCGTGTACTGGGTGCCGGTCAAGGCGGACCTGAAGAGCATCGTCTGGTTCCGGCAGGGCAGGCCGCCCGCCGACTCGCCCGCTCCGCTGCGGAGTTGGTGCATCGGCATGGGGGACGACGGCGCCTCCGGCTGGCCCGGCACCGACTGGATCGAGGACCTCGTGCTGCAACGGGCGGGCCCGGCTGCCTACGAGCGGTGGGCGCTCGGCACCGGCGACACCCCGTGGTGGCGGAGCACCGCCGTGCGCTCCGCCTGGCAGGCCTGGGCCGGGCTGCTCGGGCAGGACCGGACCAGGGCCCGGCACGCCCTGCTCACCGACCACCGGGGCACCCCGGAGAGCGACGGGCTACTGTTCGACGGCTGGGGCGGCTGCGGTCTGGAGCATCAGGGGTCGTTCGCCCGCTCCTTCTACAAGACCGAGGCGCCGCACGCGGACCTGACGGACTCCGCTCCGCTGCTGCCCGGCGGCGGCCAGGTGCGGGCCCACGAGGTCACCGGGGACTTCGCGGCACTGTTCAGCGACCGTCCCCAGGCCCGTGAGCTGGTCCGGCGGCTGGCTTCCAGGGACGGCCAGCAGGAGTGGGCCGCGTCGGCGGACTTCTTCTCGGCGAACCGGCAGGTGACCCCGCAGAACCACAAGGTCGAACACGAGATCGCCTCCCGGCTCCGGGAGGGCCCGCGCTGCCTGGACGCCTCGGACGTCATGGCGCCCGCCGTACGGGACGCCTTCTACGAGGCCGTCCTGCAGACCATCGCCCGGGTCGCCGCCGGTCAGGATCCCGGCATCGCGGGTCTGCTGCGGGACCTCCAGCGGGTGCAGGACGCGCAAGGCGCGCCCGGCAGAGCGGCGCCACGGACGGTGTGCGGTCCGCGGTGAGGGGTCACGGGCCGGCCGCCCGGCGCAGCCCCTCCCCGATCGCGGTCAGCCAGTCGTCGACCGGGCCGGCCGTCAGCAACCCGCTTCCCGCGCCCGCGAGTTGACCGGCGGCCGGGCGCAGCCGTTGGTGGCAGCGGCGCAGGGCCGGGCGGTCGCCGGCCGCCAGGGCGGTGGCCGCCACGACACACCACAGCGCCTCCTGCACGAGGTCCGCCGGCGGCTCGGGCAGCTCACGCAGCGCGTCGCGGGCCGCCCCCGCTCCGTCGGCGGCGAGGGCGAGAGCCGGGCGGATCCACGGGAGGTACGGCCCCCAGCCGGCGGCCGGTTCGAGGGCCGCACGGATGCCGTACGGCCGCCCGGCGATCCGGAGACACAGGAGTGCGAGGGGGAGCAGTCCGGCGCGCACTCCGGGCATGCCCGGGCCGTCCAGCATCCGGTCGACCTCGCGGTAGGCGGCTTCGGCGCGGTCCGGATATCCGGTCGCGGCCAGCCGCAGCGCCCGGTATCCGTCCGTGAACACGCGGACCAGCGGGAGTTCGTGGCGGTCGGCCAGCCGGTCGGCCGCTTCTGCGTGCACGTCGGCGGTGGTGAGGTCGGCGAGGCCCGCGCGGGCCTGCACCCGGATCAGATGGCCGAGCACCTCGTAGGTGACCAGGCCGTGCCGGGCGGCCAGGGCGATCAGTTCGGTGCCGAGGGCGTCGCGGCGCGGAGCGAGGCCGGTCCGGGGGCAGGACTGCATGAAGACGCCGTTGAGGGCGAAGGCGAGCAGCGCCGGATCGTCGAGGCCTCGGGCCAGCTGTTCCGCGTCGGTGGCGGCCCGCGCGGCACGGGCCGACCGGGTGCCGCGTGACTCCAGGGCGATCGTGGCGAGGAGCCGGCAGCGGGCGGCGTCCTGGGCCGGGGCCGAGGGCAGCCGGGCCAGCGCGCGTTCGGCGGCGTCGGCCACCTGGCGGGCGGCCGCCGGGTCGTCGGAGCGGGTCCAGATCGCCGGGACGTCGTAGGCTCCGATGACCCGCGCGGTCAGTTCCGGGTCGCCGGACTCCTCGGCCGCGGTGATCGCCGCGAGGCGGTGTTCGCGGGCCGCGGCCAGTCCGCCGGAGCCGGTCACCGCGAGAGTGCGCAGCAGGCCCACGGTCGATTCGAGCCGGGCCCGGGCGCCCGCGGCGACCGTACGGTCGTACGCCGCGGCCGCCCGGGACCACACCCGGGCCGCCGCGGCCTCTCGCTCCGCGTCCAGGGCGGGGTCCTGCGCGAGGATGCCGGCCTCCAGTCGGCGCAGCGCGGGCCCGGGGTCGAGCCCCAGCTGGTCGGCGAGGGTCGCGCGGGCCCGGCGCAGCACCGCGAGGGCGTCGCCCTGGCGGCCGGTCCGGTAGAGGGCGAGCGCCAGCAGCCGCCACCCCTCCTCGCGCCAGGGGTGCCCGGTGAGGTGGGCGTCCAGGTCGGGCACCGCCTCGGCCGCCCGGCCGCCGGCGAGCAGCGCCTCGGCGCGCTGCTCCACCGCCCGCAGCCGCAGCTCGGCCAGCCGGGCCCGCTCGGCCCCGCACCAGTCCTCGTCGGCGAACTCGGCGTAGGCCGGTCCCCGCCACAGCTCCAGCGCCTCATGGAGCCCCCGCGCGGCCCGCACGGGCTCCTGCTGTACGGCGCTTTCCACGGCCGTCTCGAACCGCCAGGCGTCCACCGTCTCCGCCCGCGCACGCAGGGCGTAACCGGGTCCCTCCGTGACGAGGAGCCGGGCCGGGGCGCGGAACGGGCGGTCCGGTTCGAGGGCACGGCGCAGGTCGCCGACGAAGGTGCGGACGGTGCCGAGGGCGGTGGGCGGCGGCTCGTCCCAGAGGTCGGCGACCAGACGGGCCACCGGCACGACCCTTCTGCGCGCCACGATCAGCCGGGCCAGCAGCGCGCGGTGCCGGGGGCCCTTCACCGCGAGCGGGACACCGGCGTGCTCGGCCACCACGGGCCCGAGCACCCCGAAGCCGACCTGATCCATCCTCACCAGCCCCACGGTAGATCCCACCCCACACCGCCCCGGACACCCGGCGGCCCCGGCCCGCGCTCCATCGCGTCCCACCCCGGCATCGCCTACTGATCCGCTGCTGATTCGCGGGCGGGAGTCTCGGTGCATGAACATTCCCGGTTTCACAGCGCACCGTGTCCCCGTCGCGGACGGCGTGTCCCTGCACGCGTCGGTCGGCGGTACCGGCAGTCCGGTCGTCCTGCTGCACGGCTTCCCGCAGACCCACCTGATGTGGCGGCGGGTGGCGGCCGACCTCGCCTGCGCTCACACCGTGATCTGTCCCGACCTGCGCGGCTACGGCGCCAGCGACAAGCCGGCCGACGCGGACGGGCTGTCGTACGCGAAGCGGACCATGGCCGCCGACGTCGTGGCGCTCGCCCGCGCCCTCGGCCACGAGAGGTTCGCGCTGGCCGGGCACGACCGGGGCGCGCTGGTCGCCTTCCGGGTCGGCCTGGACCACCCGGACACCGTCACGCACCTGGCCCTTCTCGACGTACTGCCGACCCTGGACATGTGGGAGGTGCTGCACGGCAGCACCGCCGCCGTCGCCTTCCACCTCTATCTAATGGCGCAACCCCCGGGCCTGCCCGAGCGGCTGATCGGTGCCGCCCCGGACCTCTTCTTCGGGCACTTCCTCGACCTGTGGACCCGCGACCCCTCGGCGATCCCCGCCGGCGTCCGCGCCGACTACCTCGCGGCCTGCCGGGCGGCGGTCCCCTCGATCGTGGCCGACTACCGGGCCTCGGCCGGCATCGACACCGAGCACGACCTGGCCGACCGTGCCGCCGGGACCGTGCTGGGCATGCCGGTGACCGTGCTCCAGCAGGACTGGGGCGCCGCCCTGGGCTACGACGCGGCCGCACTGTGGCGGGCCTGGGCACCGGACCTCGAGCACCACACGGTGGACTGCGGGCACTTCATGGCGGAGGAGGCACCGGAGCAGGTCATCTCCGCACTGCGCGAGCTGCTGGCCCGCTGATCCGTAACGACGGTCCGGCCCGGCACCGGCGAGGTGCCGGGCCGTCCTGGACCGCGCCTCAGGCCTTGTCGAGGGTGACGTCCTGCTGCCGCCCGGCGTGGAAGAACGGCAGCGGCAGGCCGCCCTGGGGGCGCAGCTCCATGATCGTGGCCTCGACATCGGCCGCGCCCGGCTTCAGCTTCTCCGAGGTCACCATGCCGGTGTTCGCCCAGTGGTGCTCGACGCCGTCGCACACGGCCCGTGTGCCGCCGACGCCGTGGCGGTGATTCGGTGACTCCTGGCTGACCGACGAGCTGACGAACACCGGGCCGATGGCATCGGTGCAGGTGTAGGTGCCGGAGAGGGTGACCGTGCCGTCGTCGGTGAGACGGCCGTTCGAGTAGACGGTCACGGACTCCGAGGGATCCCCGGGGGCGGCGGTCGCGGGTACCACGGCGGCGCAGAGCAGGGCGGCGGAACCGACGGCCGCGGCGGCGAGGACAGGGCGTAGGGGCATGACATCCTTCCCAGGTGGTGGTGGTGTGAGGCATGCCCTGGATACCGGGCGCCCCGCCCGGGAAGCGTGACCATCACCCCTTCGGTGGCGCGTCCCCGCCGGGCCGGAGCCGCCGGCCGCGTCGCGGACGCGCGGCGACCGTCGTGGGAGCGTCCGGGAGTTGTCCGTGTGTTGTCACAGGTCGCGGCAGGTGGTTCCGCGGCGTTCACGACGGGAGCATGGTCTGGTCATGCCGGTCGGCGACCGTGCCGGAGGCAGACCCGTGGAGGTGCGCCATGTGTTCCCACCAGCTCCCGAGCGCGACGGCCGACCGCGGCCTCTCGCACATCGTCGCCGCCCACCCCGAGCAGGGCTGGACGCTGCTGTGCGACGGGGCGATCGTCTTCGACGACACGGGCGAGCTGCGCCCCGACGGCAGCGTGACCGAGCCGCACCGCGGCCCGGCGGGACGGCTCGCCGTCGCCGCCTGACCCGCCGCGGGAGGGCGCGAACCGAACCCCGGCGGCCCCGCGGACACCCGTCGGTCCTCTCCCCCGCAATCCTGACTCACATTCAGGCGTGCAGTCGAGGTGACCAGCAGCGATGCCGGGGACCTAAAATGATCAACGTGTCCGAGCAACACGCCCCGAGGTCCCTCATCGTCACGCTCTACGGCGCGTACGGTCGCTTCCTGCCCGGCCCGGTGCCCGTCGCCGAGCTGATCCGGCTGCTGGCCGCGGTCGGCGTGGACGCGCCCTCCGTACGGTCGTCGGTGTCCCGGCTGAAACGGCGCGGCCTGCTGGCGCCGACGCGTACCGCGCAGGGCGCCGCCGCTTACGAACTCCCGGCCGAGGCCCGCCAGTTGCTGGACGACGGCGACCGCCGTGTGTACGCGGCGCCGGCACCCGAGGGCGCGGGCTGGGTGCTCGCGGTGTTCTCGGTGCCCGAGTCGGAGCGGCAGAAGCGGCACGTGCTGCGCTCCCGCCTCGCCGGACTCGGCTTCGGCACGGCCGCCCCCGGGGTGTGGATCGCCCCGGCCCGGCTGTTCGAGGAGACCCGGCACACCCTGCGCCGGCTCGGCCTCGATCCGTACGTGGACTTCTTCCGCGGCGACCACCTCGGGTTCGCGCCCACCACCGAGGCGGTCGCCCGCTGGTGGGACCTGACCGCGATCGCCAAGCAGCACGAGCGGTTCCTCGACGACCACGAACCGGTGCTGCGCGGCTGGGAGCACCGGCCGGACACCCCGCCCGAGGACGCCTACCGCGACTATCTCCTCGCCCTGGACTCCTGGCGCCATCTGCCGTACACCGACCCCGGGCTGCCGACGAGCCTGCTGCCCGCCGACTGGCCGGGCACCCGTTCGGCCGCCGTCTTCCGGGCGCTGCACGAACGGCTGCGGGACGCGGGCGGTGCCTTCGTCGGTCTGTGAGTGAACGGGGGGGCGAACCGTGAACGGGCGGTCGCCTGCGAAAAGTTCATTACAGGACTCCGTGACCTCTTGACGATCGCCCCGCTCCTGGGGGATCGGCTCAGGGCCCAGGGACACCGCGTGGAGGTCCTCGACGGCGACGAGATACGCCGTGTCCTCTCGGCCGGCCTCGGCTTCTCCCGGGAGGACCACCCCGGTCGAGGTGTGCGGCGAGCGCGCCGTGAAGGGCCTCTACGCCTTCGAGCCGCCCACCGACCCGGCGCTGGTGCTGCGCATCCAGGACCAGACCCCGCAGGAGTCGGCCGACGCGGTGCACGCGCTGCTGGTGGAGCGGGGGCTGGCATGAGCGACTTCGCCCTGTCCCACCTGGACGCGCTGGAGTCCGAGGCGGTCCACATCTTCCGCGAGGTGGCGGGCGGGTTCGAGCGGCCGGTGATCCTCTTCTCCGGCGGCAAGGACTCCATCGTCATGCTGCACCTGGCAGACCGCCCGAGCCGGGGCTTTGGGAGGTCACCGCGATCCCGGTCTCCGCGCTGGTCGGCGACAACGTCGTCCACCGGTCCACGGCCGTGGACCGGTACGACGGCCCGGCCCTGCTGGAGTTCCCGGAGAGCGTCCCGGTCGCCGCGGACGCGGCCGACGCACCGGCCCGCTTCCCGGTCCGGTACGTCATCCGGCACGGTGACGTCCGGCACTGCGCGGCCCCGCAGTCCGTCGGGGTACGGCCGGCCGACCAGCGGGACGCGTCCCGCGGCGACATGATCACGGCCGGGCCGGAGGCGCCCGTGCTCACCCGGGACGTCACGGCGGCCGTGTGCCATCTGGCCGACCGGCCGCTCCGGGTCGGCGACCGCGTGCTGCTCAGGCACACCACGCGGACCGTCAAGGCGATCGTCCGGGACCTGGCGGGCGCGCCCGAGCTCACCGCCAACGACCTGGGCCGGATCACCCTGCGCTGCGCCGAGCCGGCGGCGCTGGACGCCTACGCGGTCTCGCGGCGCACCGGCGCACCGGCGCGTTCATCCTGATCGATCCGGCGGACGGCGGGACACTGACCGCGGGGGTGGTCGACTTCGCCTGATTTCCGCCGCTCGCGCAGGAGCCCCCCGCAGTCGCCGGGGGCTCCTGCGCGTGTGTGTCCGGTCACAAGGTCACAGCGCGTCAATAAGGCGGTAACAGCCCGGCCGCTCATGCAGGACGGCCTGCCGGGGTGGGTAAGCAGCCCGTTGACGGGACGAAGGTCCCGCCCGGGGCCCGCCGAAGGGCTTCGGGACGGGACCCGTACCATTCCTACAGTTGAAAGCAGGACAAGCAGTGATCGCCTGCGCCATGAACGGAATCGCCGTGTACGAACCACCTTCCGCCGCCTCCTGGCGCATCGCGCTGCCGCACACCGTCGCGGCCGTGCCGGTCGCCCGTGCCCTGGTGCGCTCGGCGATGGAGGAGGCCGACCACGCGGCGGATCCCGACACCGCCGAGCTGCTCACCGCGGAACTGGTCGCCAACGCCGTCGAGCACACCGCCGGCAGGGGGCCGATAGAGCTGGTCGTCGAGCTGATGCCGGGCGGCTGCAAGGTCGAGGTGCACGACCCGGACCCGGCGCCGCCCGGCCACCTCACCCGTCCGGTGATCGAGGAGCCCGACCCCATGGAGGAGGGCGGGCGCGGTCTGCTGCTGATCCGCGCCCTCAGCGCCTCCTGCGGGCACCGCCCCACCGAGTCCGGCAAGGCGGTGTGGTTCAGGCTTCCTGTAGTACCGCGTCAGTGGCGTCCGGCGTGACCGCACCGCTTTCCGGCCGGGCCAGCGTGGAGTTCCGGCGCCCGTAGCCGACGTAGACCAGCAGACCCACCGCCAGGAAGACGGCGAACTGGATCCAGGTCGTCCACCCGGTCTCGTACATCAGGTACAGGCAGAAACCGACGCCCAGCAGCGGCACGACCGGGTAGAGCGGCACCCGGAAGGTGCGGGCGAGGCCCGGTTCGCGGCGGCGCAGGGCGATCACCACGATGTTCACCACGGCCATGATGGCGAGGGTGCCGATGGTGCACAGGTTCATCACCGCGTCCAGCGAGGCGAAGGCCGCCGGCAGCGCGAAGACGAGCGCGACGGTCAGGGTCCCCGCGACCGGGGTGGCGGTCTTCGGGGAGACCTTCTCGAAGACGCGCGGGATCAGCCCGTCCCGGGACATGGACATGAGGATGCGGGTCTGGCCGTACATCACCGCGAGGACGACGGACGCGATGGCGACGACCGCGCCGAAGGCGATCACGCCGCCGCCGACCGTGGACCCGGTGACCTGGTTGACGACGTAGGAGAGGGCCGCTGGGCGTCCGGCCACCTGGTCGCCGCCGATGGCGCCGGTCGCGGCCAGCGCGACCGCGCAGTAGAGCAGCGTGACCACGCCCATGCAGACGAGGATCGCGACCGGGATGTCCCGGCGCGGGTTCTTGGCCTCCTCGCCGGCCGTGGTGATCGCGTCGAAGCCGATGTAGGAGAAGAACGCGGCCGTGGTGCCGGCGCCGATGCCGCCGAGCCCCGCCGGGGAGAACGGCACGAGGTTGCCGTCCTTGAAGGCGCTGAAGCCGATCACGCAGAAGGCGACCAGGATGACGAGCTTGACGGCCGCCATCGCGGCGGTCGCCCGGGCGCTCTCCCGGACCCCGCGCACCAGCAGTACGGCGGCCATCGCGATGACGACCACCGCGGGGAGGTTCACGATCCCGCCGTCGCCGGGGCCCGCGGACAGGGCGTGCGGGAGCTGGAGGCCGGTGAGGCTGTGCAGCAGTTCGTTGACGTACTGGCTCCAGCCGACCGCGACGGCCGAGATGGAGATGCCGTACTCCAGCAGCAGGCACCAGCCGACCAGGAAGGCCGTGGACTCGCCGAGACCGGCGTAGGCGAAGGAGTACGACGATCCGGAGACCGGGATCGCGCCTCCCAGCTCGGCGAAGGAGAGGGCCGTGAAGACGCAGGTGATCGCGGCCAGGACGAAGGAGACCACGACGGCCGGGCCGGCCTGGGCGACCGAGTCGGAGAGCCCGACGAAGATGCCGGTGCCGACGATCGCGCCGATGCCGAAGCAGAGCAGCTGGAAGAGGCCCATGGTGCGGCGGAGGCCGTGGCCCGCGCGGTCGGCGCCGGATTCGGCCACCAGCAGGTGGGGGGATTTGATGCGGGGCATGCGGGTGGTGCTCGTTTCTGGTGGTGCGGGTGCGATCCGGGTCGGTCGCCGGGGCGGCCGCGGCAGGGGTGGCGCCGGGCCGCCGGACAGAATAAGGCCTGGTGGAGGCCTGCGCGATACGGCGGCGGTCAGCCGAGCGTGGCCACCAGCACCGCCTTGATGGTGTGCATCCGGTTCTCCGCCTCGTCGAAGACGACCGAGTGCTCGGACTCGAACACCTCGTCGCTGACCTCCAGCTCGGTCAGTCCGTGGCGCTCGTAGATCTCCCGGCCGACGTCGGTGCCCAGGTCGTGGAAGGCCGGGAGGCAGTGCAGGAACTTGACGTCGGGGTTGCCGCTGGCGCGCAGCACGTCCATGGTCACGGCGTAGGGGCCGAGCAGCGCGATCCGCTCGTCCCAGACCTCCTTGGGCTCACCCATCGACACCCATACGTCGGTGGCGATGAAGTCGGCGCCCCGCACACCCTCCTTCACGTCGTCGGTGAGCGTGAGCCGGGCGCCGGACGCCTCGGCGAGCCGCTCGGCCAGCTCGACGATGGTGCCGTCCGGCCACAGCAGCCGGGGGGCCACGATCCGCACGTCCATGCCGAGCAGGGCGCCGGTGACGAGGTAGGAGTTGCCCATGTTGTAGCGGGCGTCGCCGAGGTAGGCGAAGGCCATGTTGTTGAGCGGCTTGTCGCAGTGCTCGGTCATGGTGAGCACGTCGGCGAGCATCTGGGTGGGGTGCCACTCGTCGGTGAGGCCGTTGTAGACCGGTACCCCGGCGAAGGCGGCCAGTTCCTCCACGACGCCCTGTCCGTGCCCCCGGTACTCGATCGCGTCGAACATCCGGCCCAGCACCCGGGCGGTGTCCTTCACCGACTCCTTGTGCCCGATCTGCGAGCCCGAGGGGTCGAGGTAGGTGGTGACGGCGCCCTGGTCGGCCGCGGCGACCTCGAAGGCACAGCGGGTGCGGGTGGAGGTCTTCTCGAAGACCAGCGCGATGTTCTTGCCGCGCAGGTACCGCGTCTCGGTCCCGGCCTTCTTGGCCGCCTTCAGCTCGGCGGCCAGCGCGACCAGCCCGCGGAACTCCTCCTCGGTGAAGTCCAGCTCCTTGAGGAAGTGGCGGCCGGCGAGGGCGGTCGGGACTGTCGCCATGGGGGCGCTCCAGCAGTAGGGGTCGACGCGATGACCTTTGGAAGTCTATACGATGTTTCACATTTCTATACAGGGTCCCCGCGGGGTCTCGTACGAGGTCTCATACGGGGTCTCGCTCCACCGGGCAGCTCATGCAGCGCGGACCGCCCCGCCCCCGGCCCAGCTCGCTGCCCGGGATCTCGATCACCTCGATGCCCTGCTTGCGCAGGTGGGTGTTGGTGGTGGAGTTGCGTTCGTAGGCGACGACCACACCGGGTTCGACGGCAAGGACGTTGCAACCGTCGTCCCACTGCTCCCGCTCGGCCGCGTGCACGTCCTGGGTGGCGGTCAGGACCCGGATCTCGCTGAGGCCGAGGGCGGCGGCGATCGCACGGTGCATGTGCTCCGGCGGATGGTCGGTGACCTTGAGCTCCTTCTCCCCGCTGCCCGGTTCGATGGTGTACGAGCGGAGCATGCCGAGCCCGGCGTACTGGGTGAAGGTGTCGCCGTCGACCATCGTCATCACGGTGTCGAGGTGCATGAAGGCGCGCCGCTTCGGCATGTCCAGGGCCACGATCGTCCGCGCGGAGCCCGCCGCGAACAGTTTGTGCGCGAGCATCTCCACGGCCTGCGGGGTGGTGCGCTCGCTCATCCCGATCAGGACCGCGCCGCCGCCGATCACCAGGACGTCGCCGCCCTCGATGGTCGAGGGGTAGGCGGCCTGCCCCTCCGACCAGACGCGGAACGTCTCGCCACGGAAGAGCGGGTGGTGCCGGTAGATCGCCTCGAAGTGCACCGTCTCGCGCTGCCGGGCCGGCCAGCGCATGGCGTTGATGGAGACGCCGTCGTAGACCCAGGCGGAGGTGTCCCGGGTGAAGAGGTGGTTGGGGAGCGGCTGGAGGAGGAAGTCGTCGAGGTCCATGACGTGGAAGCGGACCGAGGTGGGCTCGGCGTGCCCGGCCAGGAACTCCCGCTTGGTCATGCCGCCGACCAGCGCCTCGGCCAGCTGGGGCGCGGGCAGGTTCTCGAAGGCCGCGCGCAGGTGGTCGGTGGCGAGCGGGCCGTACTCCTTCTCGTCGAAGACCCGGTCCAGGACCAGGGTGCGAGCCGCCGGGATCGCCAGCGTCTCGGTGAGCAGGTCGCCGAAGAGATGGACGGCGACCCCGCGGTCCCGGAGCACGTCCGCGAAGCCGTCGTGTTCGGCCCTGGCCCGGCGCACCCACAGGAGGTCGTCGAAGAGAAGGGCGTCCTTGTTGCTGGGGGTGAGCCTTTTGAGCTCCAGATCCGGCCGGTGCAGGATGACGCGGCGCAGCCGCCCGGCTTCGGAGTCGACATGGAATCCCATGACTCCATCCTGACCATCACGGACCGGGTTCACCCTCGGGTCAACCGAATCTTGTTGTCGTCCTCTTGACGACAAGCGCGCCGGGCACGATTATTGTCATGTTGACTCTAAATCACGAGGGGGACTTCATGGCCGACATCACCCGGCGGCTGGGGCGGCGCCACCTGCGCGGGGCCCCGACGGCGCACATCAGACATCACCGGGACGGAAGGCTGCTGCACGACGGCACCGGCATCAGCTTCTGGTTCCGTGCGCTGACCGCGGCGATCTCCGAGATACCGGTCGACGACCGCGAACTGGCGATGACCTTCCACGCCCGTACGGCGGACTTCCAGGACGTGGCGGTGCAGGCGACGGTCACCTACCGCATCGGCGACCCGGCGCTCGCCGCCGCCCGCCTCGACTTCTCGATCGACCCCGGCACCGGAGCCTGGCGCGGCACCCCGCTGGAACAGCTGGGCACCCTGCTCACCGAGACGGCCCAGCAGCACGCGCTGGCCGTGCTGGCCCGGACCCCGCTGGCGGCGGCGCTGGTCGACGGGGTGGCGGCGGTCCGGGAGCGGATCGCCGACGGCCTCGGCGCGGAGCCCCGGCTGCCGGCCACCGGGATCGAGGTGGTGGCCGTGCGGGTGATGGCTCTGCGGCCCGAACCGGAGGTGGAGCGGGCCCTTCGCACCCCGGCCCGCGAGCAGATCCAGCAGGAGGCCGACCGCGCCACCTACGAGCGACGGGCGGTGGCCGTCGAGCGGGAGCGGGCGATCGCCGAGAACGAGCTGGCCAGCCAGATCGAACTCGCCCGCCGCGAGGAGCAGTTGGTCGAGCAGCGGGGCACCAACACGCGGCGCGAGGCGGAGGAGCACGCGGCGGCCGACGCGGTGCGCGCGGAGGCGGAGGCCGCGCGGTCGGTGCGGCTGGCGGAGGCCGAGGCGGCCCGCACGGTGAAGCTGGGCGAGGCGGAGGCGGCCCGGGCCGTCACGCTCGCGCGGGCCGAGGCGGAGGGCGTCCGGGAGACCGGCGAGGCCCGGGCCGCGGCCCAGGCGGCCTGGCTGCGGGTGCACGGCGAGGTGGACGTGGCCACACTGCACGCCCTCACCGGCACGCGGCTCGCCGAGAACCTGCCGCGCATCGACAGCGTGACGGTGTCGCCGGACGTGCTGACCGGACTGCTGGCCAAGCTGGGCTCACCGGAGGGGTCGTGACCACGCCCCAGCGGCCCGCGACCGGGGCGGCCCCGGCAGGCACGCCGCCCCGGCGGCCCACGAACCCTGCCGCGCACCGGCCCACCGGGAGCGGCCCCGGCGGCACAGGCCGCCGGGGGGCCGAGGAAGCGGCGGGGCACCGGGCCGCCGGGGAAGGCGTGGCCGGCCGGTGGGTCGTGGAGTCGGGGGCGGGCGGCCCGGCGAGTTCCGCCGGCCGGCCGACGGAGGCGGTGTCGTGAGCCTCGCGCCCCGGGTGGTGCTCGTGCACCGGACCACGGAGTACGAGGAGTTGGTGGCCCACCACGGCACCCACGGGCAGGCCGCCTTCTTCCTCTCCACCCGGGGGCGGGACATCGAGGAGGTCGCCGAGCGGCACCGCCGGACCGGGCGGGCACTGGCCGAGGTGACCGCGGCGATTCCGCTGGCCTGGCGTCAGGCCCGGGTCGAGCGGACCGACCTGGACCGCTTCCTGTTCGGACCCGAGGACGTGGTCCTGGTGGTCGGCCAGGACGGGCTGGTGGCGAACGTGGCCAAGTACCTGGACGGCCAGCCGGTGATCGGCATCGACACCGACCCCGGCCGCAACCCCGGTGTGCTGGTACGGCACCGGCCGGAGCACACGGCGACGCTCCTGGCCTCGTACGAGGCCACCGGCGCCGACGAGCTGACGATGGTCGAGGCCGTGGCCGACGACACCCAGCGGCTCGTGGCGCTCAACGAGATCTATCTGGGAACCGCCGGTCATCAGACCGCCCGATACCGCCTGGGCCTCGAGAACGACGGGGGTGTCGTCGAGGCCCAGGCCTCCTCCGGGGTGCTGGTGGGCACCGGCACGGGTGCCACCGGCTGGCTGCGCTCCCTGTGGCAGGAGCGCGGCGCCCGGCTGTCGCTGCCCTCCCCCACCGAGGACCGCCTGCTGTGGTTCGTCCGGGAGGCCTGGCCCTCGCCGGTGACCGGGACCTCCCTGGTAGCGGGCGAGCTGACCGCCTCGGCGTCCCTGACGCTCACGGTCGAGTCGGACCGTCTGATCGCCTTCGGCGACGGCATCGAGACCGACGCCCTGGAGCTGACCTGGGGGCAGACGGTCCGGGTCGGGGCCTGCGCCCACCGGCTCCGGCTGCTCGGCTGAACCGGGCGCCGGGCCGGCCTCACAGCCGGGGGTCGACCGGCTCCGACTCCAGCGCCAGCACCCCGAACACCGCCTCGTGGATCCGCCACAGCGGCTCGCCGTCCGCGAGGCGGTCCAGTGCCTCCAGGCCCAGCGCGTACTCGCGGATCGCCAGGGACCGCTTGTGGTTGAGGAACCGGTTCCGCAGACGGGTCAGGTTGTCGGGGCGGGTGTACTCGGGACCGTAGATGATCCGCAGGTACTCGCGGCCCCGGCACTTGACGCCGGGCTGGACCAGCCGGCCCTTCGGGTCGCGTGCCATCGCGCCGAGCGGCTTGACGACCATGCCCTCGCCGCCCTGGCCGGTCATCTCCAGCCACCAGTCCACACCGGCCCGCACCGACTCCGGGTCCCCGGTGTCCACGTACCGGCGCCGGGTGGTCCGGAGCAGGCCCGTCGGATCGTTCTCCACCAGCCGGTCCAGGAGGGCGAGCTGTTCGTCGTGCGGGAGCGTGGCGAGGCTGCGGCCCTGCACCGCGAGGATCTGGAACGGGGCGAGGTGCACCCCCTCCAGGCCCTCGGTGGTCCAGCAGTACCGGCGGTAGGCGTCGGTGAACGCGGCCGCGTCGACGGCGCGGTCACGCTGCCGGGTGAGCAGCCCGGAGATGTCCACGCCGCGCTCCGCCGCACGCTCCAGGGCCGCCAGCGCCCCCGGGAACACCGCGCCGGAGGCCGCGCCCACGGCCGCGTACTGGGTGCGCAGCAGACCGCCGGCCTTGAGCGACCAGGGCAGCAGTTCGGCGTCGAGCAGGAGCCAGTCGGTGCCGAGTTCGTCCCAGAGTCCGGCCGCGTCGGCCGCGGCGCGGACCCGGCCGAGGATCTCCTCCGTGACCGACCCGTCGTCGAAGAACGGACGCCCGGTGCGGGTGTAGAGGGAGCCGGTGGGGCCGGGCGCGACACCGAAGCGCCGGTGCGCCGCCTCCGTGTCCCGGCACACCAGGGCCACCGCCCGCGAACCCATGTGCTTCTCCTCGCAGACGACGCGGGCGATCCCGTCCTGCGCGTACTGGTCGAAGGCCTGGGCCGGGTGCTCCAGGTAGCCCTCGACATGCGAGGTCGGCGTCGGCGCCATCGTCGGCGGCAGGTACGGCAGCAGGCGCGGGTCGACCGCGAAGCGGCTCATCACCTCCAGAGCGGCCGCCGCGTTCTCCTCGCGGACCGCGATCCGGCCCTGGTGCCGGGTCTCCACGACCCGCCGGCCGTGCACGTCCGCCAGGTCGAGCGGGCGCCCGTCGTGGCCGCCGGGTGCCTCGGTGCGCAGCGGCCGGGCCGGCTCGTACCAGACCCGCTCGGCGGGTACGTCGACCAGTTCCCGTTCCGGCCAGCGCAGCGCGGTGAGCTTGCCGCCGAAGACCGCTCCGGTGTCCAGGCAGATGGTGTTGTTCAGCCAGCTCGCCTCCGGGACCGGGGTGTGGCCGTAGACGACGGCCGCACGGCCCCGGTAGTCCTCGGCCCACGGGTAGCGCACGGGCAGGCCGAACTCGTCGGTCTCGCCGGTGGTCTCGCCGTACAGCGCGTGCGAGCGGACCCGGCCGGAGGTGCGGCCGTGGTACTTCTCGGGCAGCCCGGCGTGGCAGACGACCAGCTTCCCGCCGTCGAGGACGTAGTGGCTGACGAGTCCGTCGATGAACTCCCTCACCTGCCGGGTGAACTCCTCGCTCTCGCCGTCCATCTGCTCGATGGTCTCGGCGAGTCCGTGGGTGTGCTGGACCTTGCGGCCCTTGAGATACCGCCCGTACTTGTTCTCGTGGTTGCCGGGCACGCACAGGGCGTTGCCCGACTTCACCATCGACATCACCCGGCGCAGCACGCCGGGGCTGTCCGGGCCGCGGTCGACGAGGTCGCCGACGAACACGGCGGTGCGGCCCTTTGGGTGCACCCCGTCGGCGTAGCCCAGCTTGCCGAGCAGGGACTCCAGTTCCGAGGCGCACCCGTGGACGTCGCCGAC
Source organism: Streptomyces sp. NPDC059224 (assembly GCF_042754285.1). Taxonomy (NCBI): domain Bacteria; kingdom Bacillati; phylum Actinomycetota; class Actinomycetes; order Kitasatosporales; family Streptomycetaceae; genus Streptomyces; species Streptomyces sp. NPDC059224. Next base: position 53,402 of record NZ_JBHZAN010000029.1, on the reverse strand, counting down.
GATGTCGAAGGGGCCGGTGAGGTGGGTCAGGTCGTTGAAGCGCTTCTCGGTGACGACGGTGGCCGACTCCGCCTCCTCGGCCCCGCGCAGGACGTGCACCTTGCGGAAGCCCTCACGCTCCAGGTGCCTGACGGAGCGCCGGAGTTCGCGGATGTGGCGCTGGACGACCCGGCGGGGCATGTCGGCGCGGTCGGCGCGGGCCGCGTTGCGCTCGGCGCACACCTCCTCGGGGACGTCCAGGACGATGGCGATGGGCAGCACGTCGTACTGCCTGGCCAGGTCGATCAGCTGACGCCGGGACTCCTGCTGCACGCTGGTGGCGTCGACGACCGTGCGGCGGCCGGCCGCCAGCCGCTTGCCGGCGATGTAGTGCAGCACGTCGAAGGCGTCCTTCGTGGCGCCCTGGTCGTTCTCGTCGTCGCTGACCAGTCCCCGGCAGAAGTCGGAGGAGATCACCTCGGTCGGCTTGAAGTGGCGGCGCGCGAAGGTGGACTTGCCGGAGCCGGAGGCGCCGACGAGGACGACCAGGGAGAGGTCGGTGACGGGCAGGACCCGTCCTGCGGTCTGCTCGGTCATGCTGCCTTCGCCTCCTTCGCGGTGGGAGTGGTGGTGTTCATCTGGAAGACGGCCATCTGGGTGGGCGGCCCGACCTCGGGGTCGTCCGGCCCCACGGGGACGAACTCGACGTCGTAGCCGTGGAGTGCGGCGACCCGGGCGGCCCAGGTGCGGAACTCCTCGCGGGTCCACTCGAAGCGGTGGTCGCCGTGCCGGACGTGACCGGCGGGGAGGGTCTCCCAGCGGACGTTGTACTCCACGTTCGGCGTGGTCACCAGGACCGTGCGCGGGCGGGCCGCGCCGAACACGGCGTACTCCAGGGCGGGCAGCCGGGGCAGGTCGAGGTGCTCGATCACCTCGCTGAGCACGGCGGCGTCGTACCCCTTGAGCCGCCGGTCGGTGTAGGCCAGCGAGCCCTGGACGAGCTTGACGCGGGACGCCTGCCGCTCGCCCATGCGGTCCAGCTTGAGCCGGCGCGCCGCGACGGTCAGGGCCCGCACCGACACGTCGACGCCGACGATCTCGGTGAACGCGGGGTCCTTCAGCAGCGCCTGCACCAACTGGCCCTGCCCGCAGCCGAGGTCGAGGACCCGGGCGGCACCGGACCGGCGCAGCGCGTCGAGGATCGCCTCCCGGCGCCGCACCGCGAGCGGCGCCGGCTTCTCCTCCGTCTCCGTCTCCTCCTCGACCGCGTTGTCGATCTCCTCGACCTCGCTGTCGTCGGTCTCGGCGAGCCGCACCAGTTCCAGCCGCTCCATCGCCTGCCGGGTCAGCGACCACCGGCGGGAGAGGTAGCGGGTGGTGATGAGCCTCTGCTCGGGGTGTCCGGGCAGCCAGCCCTCACCGGCGCGCAGCAGCTTGTCGACCTCCTCGGCGGACACCCAGTAGTGCTTGGCGTCGTCGAGGACGGGGAGCAGGACGTAGAGGTGGCGCAGCGCCTCGGCGAGGGTCAGCGACTCCGCCTCCAGAACGAGGCCGACGTACCGCGAGTCGCCCCACTCCGGGAACGAGGTGTCCAGGGCGACCGGTTCGGCGGTCACGGTCCAGCCGAGCGGCTCGAAGAGCTGCCGGACCAGACCGGGGCCGCCGCGTGCGGGCAGCGCGGGCACCTCGATACGCAACGGCATTGGCCGCTCGGGGGCTTCGGGACGGGCCCGGCACACGCCGCGCATCGCGCTGGAGAAGACGTTGCCGATCGCCACGGCGAGGAGCGAGGAGGCGGCGTACGGGCGGTCGTTGACGTACTGCGCGAGCGCCGCGTCGGGTGCCCCGCCGTGTCCCTTGCCCTTGCCGCGCCGGACCAGCGCCACCGCGTCGATCTCCAGGAGCAGTGCCGCCGTGCAGCGCTCGGCATCCGCCTCGGGGTAGAAGACGTGCGCGATGCCGTAGGAGGTCGAGAAGGTCTGCGCGTTGTCGGGGTGCTTGTGCAGCAGGAACCCGAGGTCGGTGGCGGGACGTGCGGGGGTGCCGGTGGTGGTGATCGTCAGGAACACGGTGGGTCGCCTCGAAAGGGGTCAGGAATCTGTGCGAAAGCGCTGGTCGTGCGCTTGTGCGCGGGTCCAACGTACCGAGGGTCACCGCGTGCGGCCCCGGATTTTTTCCGGGGCTACCGGCCGGCCAGCCGCCAGGCGCCTACGCCGAGCTTCCCCGTGGTCCCGAGGTCCAGGCCCGGGGTGACCGTCACGGGTGCGGCGCCCGGCTTCGCCAGGACCCGGACGTAGGGCACGTTCACCGGCGTGCCCGCCAGTGTCGTGTTGCGCCAGACCAGGCCGGACAGGGCGGTCTCACCGGGTTTGAGGACGAGCGCGACGGGCGGGCCGTCGAAGCCGGTTCCCGTGGCGATGGCGGCGCCGCCGCGCAGGACGTGTATGCCGTCGACGGGCTCGCGGTCGTCGTCCAGGAGGCTCAGCTCCGGGTAGCCGTCCAGCGCGTAGTCCCGCTTTCCGCAGTTCTCCAGGTGGAGTCCGACGACGCGCAGGCCCATCGCGGCGTCCCCGTCGTCGGCCCACAGCCGCACGCCGGAGGAGGGACAGGCGCCCGTCCGGGCCGGCGCCTCGTCGGCGGGGACCTTGGTGACCTCGGCGACCTTCACCCGGGTCACCGGGGAGGCGCCGGGGGCGAGGGCACCCAGGCCGACGGTGCCGACGGTGGTGCGGCCCGGCTCGACCCCGCGCACGGTCACCTTCCGGGAGTCCATGACGGCGCCGGTGTCCGTCGTGAAGTCGAAGAGCACGGTGTAGGTCATGGCTTCGTCGCCGTCGTTGCTGACCTGGTAGGCGGCGGAGATGCCGGAGTCGCCGGACTCGGGCAGCGGGTCGGCGTGCACCCGGAACGGCGTGCCGGACGGGGTCGGGCTCGGGGAGGCCGCGGGGAGGGTGACCGAGGTGATCCGCACGCCGTCCACCGGGGGGTCGGTGACGGTGGTGCGGGGTCCGGGCACGGTCGCGCCGGCGCCGCGGCCGGTGTCGGCGTGCTCCGCGCCGCAGGCCGTGGCCAGGAGCAGGGCGACGGCGGGAGCGAGGAGACGCGGGTGGGGTCTGCGCATCCGGCCACCTCATCAGGACGAACCCCCAACGCCTGTGATGGAAGCCATAGTTCCGGTCACAGCCATGTCACAACCGGCCGGATGCGCGGACCGGGCCGGTTACGGCAGCTGCGGCTGGACCTGGGCGGAGATCAGCTCCAGGTGGTCCAGATCGGACAGGTCGAGAACCTGGAGGTAGAAGCGCGTCGCGCCGATCTCCGCGTAGCGGCCGATCTTGTCGACGACCTCGGCCGGGGTGCCGGCCAGGCCGTTCGCCTTCAGCTCGTCGACCTCACGGCCGATCACGGCGGCGCGGCGGGCGACCTCCTGGTCGTCCTTGCCGACACAGACCACGAGGGCGTTGGAGTACGTCAGGTCGCCGTCCTTGCGGCCGGCCGCCTCGGCGGCGGCACGCACCCGGCCGAACTGGGCCGCGCTGTCCTCGACCGAGGCGAACGGCATGTTGAACTCGTCGGCGTAGCGGGCGGTCAGCTTCGGGGTACGGGTGGCGCCCTGGCCGCCGATCAGCACCGGGATCCGCGCCTGGGTGGGCTTGGGCAGCGCGGGCGAGTCGGTGAGGTCGTAGTAGGTGCCGTGGAAGTCGAAGGTCTCGCCGAGTGCGGTCCCCCACAGACCGGTGACGATCGCCAGCTGCTCCTCCAGGCGGCCGAACTTCTCCTTCGGGAAGGGGATGCCGTACGCCTTGTGCTCCTCCTCGAACCAGCCCGCGCCGAGGCCGAGTTCGACCCGGCCCCCGGACATCTGGTCGACCTGGGCGACCTGGATGGCGAGGACGCCGGGCAGCCGGAAGGTGCCCGCGGTCATGAGGGTGCCGAGGCGGATCCGCTTGGTCTCGCGGGCGAGTCCGGCCAGGGTGATCCAGGCGTCGGTGGGGCCGGGCAGGCCGTCGGCGTCGCCCATCTTCAGGTAGTGGTCGGAGCGGAAGAAGGCGTCGAACCCGAGTTCCTCGGTCGCCTTGGCGACGGTGAGGAGGGTGTCGTAGCTCGCGCCCTGCTGGGGCTCGGTGAAGATGCGAAGGTCCATGCGTCCATCCTGCATCGCCGGAGTCCCCTCAACCGCATCGGCACCGGTGGTTCGCAATTCCCCGCCGGGGTGAACATCGTCGACGGCGGGGCCCCCGCTCGGGGCGGGCCAGTGACCGGCACCCGCGCCGGACGGTCCTCGCCGGCGCGCCGTTCGCGGCCCGCCGACGGCGGCGGGCCGGGGGCCGGGAAGGCCGTCCAAGGGTCCGTTCCGCAGCAGGCTGCCCCCTTGGACCGGCCGAAGGGGCTGCTCCAGCAGACGGAGGAACTCATGGCGGCGCTGAACGCGGATCTGTCCGACCTCCAGCCGGTGCCGGACGCGACACGAACGACGGTTCCCGCACACCGAAGCCGCGTCCGCCTCGGCGGCGATCGCCGCCGGCGTCCCGTTCGCCACCAGAGGCACGGCTCCGGTCGCGGGGCGGACGGGGCCTGGAACCACCATGGGAGACGACGCCCGCTACGGACACCGGCGCCGGGACGACCGGCCGGACCGTCCGTTCGGGTCTCAGCCGTCGCGGACTTCCTCCCTCGCGGCCAGTTTGCGCAGCATCTCCAGTACGCGGTCCCGGGACTCGTCGGCCGCGTCGATCGCCTCCATGCACTGCCAGTACGCCGCCTCGTCGGCCGCCGCGCTGGCCATGCCGACCAGCGTGATGCCGACCTCGGCCAGAAGGCCGCCGAGGCAGAGGAGCGTGGCACGGGCGTCGTCCAGTTCGGTGAGCTGGGCGGCGCGCAGGGTGCCGGGGTCAAGGTCGGGGGCGCCCAGGATCCCGCACCCCCGGCCCGCCAGCTCGGTCAGGCCGAGGGCCTCGCCGCGCAGCTCTGGCGGGCCGGAGACGGCCAGCCGGCTGCCGATCGCCTGCGCCAGGGCCTGGGCCTGCCACACCTCGGTCATCATCTCGGGTACGCCCGCACCGCTCGCCAGCGCCCGTCTGCTCGCCACGATGAGCCGCATCGCGTCCATCCGCCGCCCCGTCCCCGTCGGTCCGAACTGCCCTACGGCAGCCAGTAGTTCACTACCCAGAGTGAGGGTGTGCGAGACGTATAGCCAGAGGAAGAGGGAAATCTGTGGACAACAATTCGGATTCGGGCGGAGCCTTGACTACCGAGCGTCATACCGGAGTCCCGTACTCCCGGCGGCGGCTCCGTCAGGCGGGCGGGAACCGCTGCTCGTTGCGCTCGATCTTCGCGTCCAGCGCGGCCAGCGGGTCGACGTCCAGGACCTCGCAGAGCTGGAGCAGATAGGACAGCACGTCGGCGACCTCGTCCGTGACCTTGTGCGCGGTGTCGGGGTCGTCCATCACGCGGGCGGACTCCTCCGGGGTCAACCACTGGAAGATCTCGACCAGTTCGGAGGCCTCCACGCTGAGTGCGGCCACCAGGTTCTTGGGCGTGTGGTACTGCTGCCAGTCACGGGCGGCGGCGAACTCGGCCAGTCTGCGCTGGAGCTTCGCCACGTCGAGGGGTGCTTCGTCGGTCACGCGTCCAGGTGTACCACTGTGATCGCCCCGGCCTCGTCGGCCCGGTGCGCGTCGCTCACCGCGCCGACGAAGCGGATGTGCCCGCGTTCGCCGATCAGGACGGCCGTGCGCAGGAGCTCGGTGCGCTGCCGGGGGTCGAGACAGCGGTCGAAGCCGTCGGCGAGGACGGTGAGGCCGCGCATGGCGTCGGGGACCTCACCGGGCGCGTCGACCTCCAGGACGCCCGGCCCGGTGAAGAGGACCAGGGCGAGGGCGAGGTAGCGCAGCTCGCCGTCGCCGAGCCGGGCCAGCTCGCAGCGGTGGCCGTCGCCTCGGTCGAGCAGCGCCCGTACCGTGCCGTCGCCGAGCGGCTCGGCGAGCAGGTCGGTCACGGGCCCGGCGCAGCCGGTGCGCACCGCGTCCACGAGCAGCGCGTGCCGGCGGCCGCACTCGGAGCGGGTGCGCCACAGGACGTCGGCGAGGTTGCCGCAGCCGCGCAACAGGCGCCCCGAGCCGGTGCGGACGGGCGCGCGCATGCCCTCGGGGCGCGGATCACAGGCGAACACGGACCGCAGGGCGACGACCATCTGCTCGGCGGCGGCTAGGACCTGACGCTGGCCGTCGGTCTTCCCGGCGACGCGCAGCGGCAGCAGCGCGGTGCCGAGCCGGTCGTCGGGCAGCGGGGCCCGGGTCACCGGGGAACTGCCCGCCGTGTGCCAGGCGGCCTGTACGGCCCGGCGGCCGGGGTCACGCAGGGCGGTCTCCAGCAGTACGACGCCGCCCGCGGTCAGCCGCTCACCGACGATGCGGAGCTCGGGCTCGGCCTGCACGGCGACATCGAGCCGTACGGGTCCCTGGGCGCCGTCCGCCGTACAGCCGATCCGGAACCCGCGCCGCCGCCGCGCGTCGGGCCGCGCCCGTTCCGGCACCAGCGCGACGGGGTCGGGAAACACCTCCGTGACCGAGGACCCGCCCGCGAGCCGTGCCAGCGCCTCGTAGGCCGCGAGCACGGCGGACTTCCCGCTGCCGCTGGGCCCGGCGAAGAGGGTGACGCGTCCGAGCGGGAACCGCGCCCCACGATGGCGCGCGAAAGCGGAGAGCCGGAGTTCGGTGACCCGGGGACGGGGATCCCGCCGGGGGGCCGCTTCGGGGGCGGCTTCGGCGGCGGCCGGAGCGGAGGCGACGGTGGGCGCGGCGGTTCCGGCCGGTGGGGCGGTACGGCGGCCCGACCGGGCGCGGGGCACGGTGTCGCGCGGTTCGGCGGGCGGAGCGGGGCGGGAAGCGGGCGAGGCGGAGGGCACGGCCATAAGGGGACCGTAGGGCTCCGCGTGCCCGGTGAACCGTTCCGGCGCCGGTACCTTCCTACGATCGGGGGACGCCGTCGCCCGCGCCCCTCGGCCGGAGTCACCGCAGGAGCCGCGCACCCGCCGGCCGGCGGTTCAGCCGCCCGACACCCCCGCGCCCTCCATCAGCCCGCTGACCTCCGTGCCCGGCGGGGTGAGCAGGAAGACGTTGCGGTCCACCCGGTGCATCCCGCTGGCGAGGCCGAAGACGACGCCCGTGCTGAAGTCGAGGACGCGCTTGGCGGTCTCCGTCTCCGCGCCGGTCAGGTCGAGCAGGACCGGTATCCCGGCCATCAACGTCTCGGCGACCTCGCGGGCGTCGGCGAAGACGTTCACCCGCAGCACCACGAAACGGCGCCGCGTCTCGGTCTCCGCGTCCGGCAGCGACCGGTGGCCCACCGAGGACGGCCAGGCGTCACGGCCCCGCAGCGGCACGACCTGGGCGAGCCCCTCCCACTGTTCATCGGTGACGTCGTAACGGCTCACCGGCTCCCCCTGACCTGACTCACACTCGATGCCTGCACCAGCCAATTCTTACGCCAAGTCACCCGTTCGGCCCAACAGCGACACGAGGCGCGAGCGAGGTGGACACCGATGCGTGGAACAAGCGTTCTTGTCGCCATTAGGGCAATTGCCGCGCATTGGGGGCTTCTTACTGCCCTCACACCGGACTCTTCTCCTCATGCGGCGCCCCGTTCACCGCCCGGGATTAGCGTCCGACGCGTGCACTTGGCAGAAACACAGCAGGTGACACCCGGCCGGCGGACACAGTCGGCGGTGTCCGCCACCCCGGGGCCTCACCTGGATCCCGGCGTTCCCGGAGCCCCCGCCCCCTGGCACCGTGTGGTGACCCTCCTCGCCGACATCGCCCTGTTCATCGGCACCCGGTCGGTGTGGACGCAGGCGGCCACCCACCACCTGGCCCTGGCGGCCCTGATCTCCCTCTGCTACGCCTCGATCCTGGTGGCCGGGGTACTGGCCCTGACCGTACGCGGGACCCGGTCACTGGCCCGTCTCGACCTGCTGGTCCTGGTCACGGCCGTGACGCTCGCCCTGTGCGCCTGGGCGCTGAACCCCAACGGCGGCGACGAGGGCGCCCTCACCACCCAGGCCGCCCGGGAACTGGTCACCGGCCACGCCGTCTACGGGCAGCCCTGGCCCTGGCTGTTCCACGGCACGGGCATCGCCCTGACGCCGACGATGGACGGCGGCTACGACTACACCTACGGCTATCCCCCGCTGGCCCCGCTGCTCACCGTCCCGTTGCTGTGGCTCGGCCACTCCGGCGCACCGGCGACGGCGGTGTGCGTGGGCGCGCTGATCGCCGGCACGGTCGCCCTGTGGCGGCTGCTCCCGGTGCCGTGGCGGTCGGCCGCGACGCTGACCTGTCTCGGGTTCGGCTTCCTGTCGACGTACGCCCGGCTCGGCTACCCGGCGGTCATCGGCCTGGCCCTGCTGATCCCGGTGGCGGTGCGCTGGCCGCGGACCGGTGCGGGCGGCCGGCTGGGCGCGGCCGGGATCGCCCGGGCCGGGTGCCTGGGTGCCGCGTGCGCGGCGCAGCAACTCCCCTGGTTCGTCACGCCGTTCCTGCTGGCCGGAATCTTCGCGGTGCGGCGCGGGGAGCTGGGCGGCCGGGCCGCCGCCCTGGTGGTCCTGCGGATCGTCGGCATCGCCGTCACGGTCTGGCTGCTGATCAACACGTACTTCATCGTGTCCGGACCCGGCCGCTGGCTGGCCGGGATCACGCTGCCGCTGACACAGGGCGCCGTGGTGCACGGCCAGGGCCTGGTGGACGTCACCCTGTACTTCACCGACGGCAGCGACCGCATCGCCTGGTACTCGCACGCCAGCATGCTGCTCGCGGCGGCCCTGCTCGCCCTGTTCGTGCTGTTCGTACGGCGCCTCGGCCCGGTCGCGACCGTGCTGCCCTGGCTCGCCTTCTTCGTGGCGACCCGCTCCCAGGACGGCTACTACCTGCTGATGACCCCGCTGTGGCTGGCGGCCGCCGTCACCGCGCCCCTCCCGGAGTTCGAGCGCGCCTGGCAGCCGCGGCCGGCCTTCCCGACCGGGCCCCGCCGCCGGTCCGTCCGGGTCGTGGCGGTCGCCCTGCTGTTCACCCCGGCGCTGGTGAGCGCGGCCCTCGCGGTGTCCGGCAGGCCGCCGCTGCGGATGGAGGTCACCGCGCTGCGCCGGGCCGAGCGGTCGGCCGCGGTGGTCCGGGCGATGACGCTGACGGTGGTGAACACGGGAGGCACCCCGCTCACCCCGCACTACACGCTCACCACCGGGCAGGGCATGAGCCGGTACTGGCTGCTGGTACGGGGGCCGGCGACGATCCCCGGGCACGGCACGGCGAGCGTCGAACTCCGGCCGCCCGACGGCCGGTTCGGTATTCCCGCCAGGCCGGGCACCCGGATCCGGCTGCGCGCCTTCACCTCGGACCCGCAGACCCTGTCCAGCCGGTACGTCACACTGCGCGGGACGGCACCGTGAGGGCCGGTCAGGCCGCCGCGCGGGTGAAGCGCAGGGTGGCCGTGACCGTGGTCGGGCCGCCCATCATGCGCATCTGGTTGAAGGTGACCCCGAACTCCTCGCGCGCCACCGTGAACTCGGTCCGCAGCGTCAGCCCGTCCGCGTCGGCCGCGGCCAGCTCCGCGGTGACCTGCTGCGGCCTGCTGACGCCACGGACGGTCAGCTGACCGTCGACGTGCACCGCGCCGTCCGCGGCCCGTTCGGCCCCGCGCACCGCGAAGGTGATCTCCGGGTGGTTGGCGGCGTCGAAGAAGTCGGCCGAGCGCAGATGGTCGTCCCGCTTCTTGTTCTTGGTGTCCAGGGTGGCCGCGTCGATCGTCAGCGTGCCGGTCGCGGTCCCGTCGGCGGCGACCTCGCCCCGGCCGGTGACGCCCGTGAAGGCGCCCTTGACGGTGACCAGACCCCACACCGACTTGTGCCGGACGGCGACGGTGGAGGCGGCCGGGTCGAGCTGCCAGAGGCCGGTTGCCACGGTGACGGTCACGGCTGTGCTCCGATCGATTGATGGTTCAAATTTGGATGACTGCGGTACGGCTGCACGCTAGCCCAATATCCAAATTTGGACAACAGGTAGACTCGATGCCATGGCCGCCGTCCAGGAAGACCCCGCAGAGCTGCCCGTATGCCCGTCCCGGACGGGCGACGGGCTGCTCCCGGACGAGCTGCGCGCCTGGATGCTGCTGCTGGCCGCGACGGGCGCGGTGGAGCAGCGGCTGCGGTCGGTCGTGAAGCAGACGCTGGACGTCTCGCACGACGAGTTCCTGATCCTGTGCCTGCTCGCCGAGCAGCCCCGCCAGGGCCTGCGGATGACCCGGATCGCCGAGCTGCTGGGCCGCCCCAAGACCCGCCTCACGTACCAGATCGCCTGCCTCCAGCACGCCGGCCTGGTCACCCGCAAGGCCGTCTGCGACGACAAGCGGGGCATCGAGGTCGCCCTCACCGACAAGGCCCGCGGGCGCATCCAGGACGCCTCCGCCGCCCTGGCCGAGACGGTCGGGGAGGCGTTCGCCCACGTCATCGGAGCGGAGCAGCGCGAGGCCCTGTGCGCGCTCGTGCCGACCCTGGCCGACGGCACCCGCTGACCCCCCGGATCCTGCCCCTCCCCCCACGGGAGGCGCAGGTCACAATCACGGAGAGGGCAAGCTCACAGCCCCGTCACCCGTGCGCCTTCGGCCCGCTGCCCTAGCATCCGAGCATGACGGTCCTGCCTGACGACGGGCTCTCACTGGCCGCCGAGTTCCCTGACGCGACACACGAGCAGTGGCAACACCTCGTGGCGGGCGTACTGCGCAAGTCGGGCAGGGAAGTCTCGGGCGAGGCCGCTGAGGACGCCCTGTCCACGACGCTGGAGGACGGGCTGCGCACCCGCCCCCTCTACACCGCGCGCGACACCGCGCCCGACCCCGGCCTGCCCGGCTTCGCGCCGTTCGTGCGCGGCGGCCGGCCCGAGGGGAGCACCGCCGGCGGCTGGGACATAAGGCAGCGGCACGCCACCGCCCCCGACGGCGCGCTCCTGGCCGATCTGGAGAACGGCGTCACCTCGCTCTGGCTGCTGGCCGGCCAGGGCGGCATCCCGGTCTCCGGCCTCGCCCGCGCCCTCGACGGTGTCTACCTCGACCTGGCCCCGGTCGTCCTCGACGCCGGCCGCGAGGTGGCGGGAGCGGCCGCCGAGCTGTTCCGGCTGTACGACGAGAAGGGTGTCGACCCCGAGGCCGTACGCGGCAATCTGGGCGCCGACCCGCTGGGGTTCGAGGCGCGTACGGGTGAGTCGCTGGACTTCGCACCCGTCGCCGCCCTCGCGCGGCGGTGCGCGGAGGAGTTCCCGGGGCTGCGCGCGGTGACCGTGGACGCGCTGCCGTACCACGAGGCGGGCGGCTCGGCCGGGCAGGAGCTGGGTGCCTCGCTGGCCACCGGGGTGGCCTACCTGCGGGCGCTGACCGAGGCCGGACTGGACGTCGAACAGGCCCTCGGACAGCTGGAGTTCCGGTACGCGGCGACCGCCGACCAGTTCCTGACGATCGCCAGGCTGCGCGCCGCGCGCCGGCTGTGGGCGCGGGTCGCCGAGGTCAGCGGGGCGCCCGGCGCGGGCGCCCAGGTGCAGCACGCGGTCACCTCGCCGGTGATGATGAGCCGCCGCGACCCGTGGGTGAACATGCTGCGCACCACGGTGGCCACGCTCGCCGCCGGGGTGGGCGGCGCCGACGCGGTCACCGTGCTGCCGTTCGACCACGCGCTGGGCCTGCCGGACGCGTTCGCCCGCCGTATCGCCCGCAACACCTCGACGATCCTGGTCGAGGAGTCGCACCTGGCCCGGGTCGTCGACCCGGCGGGCGGCTCCTGGTACGTGGAGCGGCTCACCGACGAACTCGCCCACGCGGGCTGGGAGTACTTCCGGTCGATCGAGCGGGACGGCGGCCAGGCGGCCGTGCTCCGTTCCGGCCGGCTGCGCACGGACCTCGCGACGACCTGGGCGGAGCGCTCCAAGAAGCTCGCCAGGCGCCGCGAACCCGTCACCGGCGTCAGCGAGTTCCCGCACCTGGCCGAGAGGACGCCGGTGCGCGAGCCCGCCCCCGAGCCGCCGTCCGGCGGGCTCCCCCGGGTGCGCCGGGACGAGGCGTACGAGGAGCTGCGTGCCCGCTCGGACGCCCACCTCGCGGCGACCGGCGCCCGCCCCCGGATCTACCTGGCGACGATCGGCCCGGCCGCGGCCCACACCGCCCGCGCCGGTTTCGCCGCCAACCTCTTCCAGGCCGGCGGCATCGAACCCGTCACCGAGGGCAGTTTCGAGGAGAGCGGTGCCACCGAGGCGGTGCTGTGCTCCAGCGACGCGCTCTACGCCGAACAGGCCGAGCCGACCGCCCGGTCGCTGAAGGATGCCGGTGCCGGGCACGTGTTCCTCGCCGGCCGGGGCGAGTACGCCGGCGTCGACGGTCACGTCTTCGCGGGCTGCGACGCCGTGGCCGTGCTGTCCGAGACCCTCGACCGCATGGGAGTGTCCTGATGGGAATCCCCGACTTCTCCGGCATCGAACTGGGGACCCCCGTCACCGAGGGCGGTGACGCGCAGTGGCGTACGGCCGTCAAGCACGCCTCCGGCGGCGAGGCCCCGGTGTGGGAGACCCCGGAGGGCATCGGGGTCAAGCCGCTCTACACCGGCCGTGACCTGGAGGGACTGGACTTCCTCGGGACCTACCCGGGCATCGCGCCGTACCTGCGCGGCCCCTACCCGACGATGTACGTCAACCAGCCCTGGACCATCCGCCAGTACGCGGGCTTCTCCACCGCCGAGGAGTCCAACGCCTTCTACCGGCGCAACCTCGCGGCCGGCCAGAAGGGCCTGTCGGTCGCCTTCGACCTGCCCACCCACCGGGGCTACGACAGCGACCACCCTCGGGTGACCGGTGACGTCGGCATGGCGGGCGTGGCCATCGACTCGATCCTCGACATGCGCCGGCTCTTCGACGGGATCCCGCTGGACCGGATGACCGTCTCGATGACGATGAACGGCGCCGTGCTGCCGGTGCTCGCGCTGTACATCGTGGCGGCCGAGGAACAGGGAGTACCACCCGAGAAGCTGGCCGGGACCATCCAGAACGACATCCTCAAGGAGTTCATGGTCCGCAACACCTACATCTATCCGCCGAAGCCGTCGATGCGGATCATCTCCGACATCTTCGCCTACACCTCGCAGCGGATGCCCCGTTACAACTCGATCTCCATCTCCGGCTACCACATCCAGGAGGCCGGTGCCACGGCCGACCTGGAGCTGGCGTACACGCTGGCGGACGGGGTCGAGTACATCCGCGCGGGACGCGAGGCCGGCCTGGACGTGGACGCGTTCGCCCCGCGGCTCTCCTTCTTCTGGGCGATCGGCATGAACTTCTTCATGGAGATCGCCAAGCTGCGCGCGGCCCGGCTGCTGTGGGCCAAGCTGGTCGCGCAGTTCGAGCCGCAGAACACCAAGTCCCTGTCCCTGCGCACCCATTCGCAGACCTCGGGCTGGTCGCTGACCGCGCAGGACGTCTTCAACAACGTGACGCGGACCTGTGTGGAGGCGATGGCGGCGACCCAGGGCCACACCCAGTCGCTGCACACCAACGCCCTCGACGAGGCCCTCGCGCTCCCGACGGACTTCTCGGCGCGCATCGCCCGCAACACCCAGCTGCTGATCCAGCAGGAGTCGGGGACGACCCGGGTCATCGACCCCTGGGGCGGCAGCGCCTACGTGGAGCGGCTGACCTACGACCTCGCGCGCAAGGCCTGGGCGCACATCCAGGAGGTCGAGCAGGCGGGCGGGATGGCCCAGGCCATCGACGCCGGCATCCCGAAGCTGCGCGTGGAGGAGGCGGCCGCGCGGACCCAGGCGCGGATCGACTCCGGGCGGCAGCCGGTGATCGGCGTCAACAAGTACCGGGTGGACAGCGACGAGCAGATCGAGGTCCTCAAGGTCGACAACTCCTCGGTGCGCACCCAGCAGATCGAGAAGCTGCGGCGGCTGCGCGCGGAGCGGGACGACGTCGCGTGCCGGGCCGCGCTCGACGCACTGACCCGCGCGGCGGACGGCGAGGGCAACCTGCTCGAGCTGGCGGTGAACGCGGCCCGCGCCAAGGCGACCGTCGGCGAGATCTCCGACGCCCTGGAGAAGGTGTACGGGCGGCACGCGAGCCAGATCCGTACGATCTCCGGTGTGTACCGCAACGAAGCCGGCGAGTCCCCGAACGTGGACCGCACCCGGGCCCTGGTCGACGCCTTCGACGAGGCCGAGGGGCGCCGTCCGCGCATCCTGGTCGCCAAGATGGGCCAGGACGGCCATGACCGCGGCCAGAAGGTGATCGCCACGGCCTTCGCCGACCTCGGCTTCGACGTCGACGTCGGCCCGCTGTTCCAGACCCCGGAGGAGGTCGCCCGCCAGGCGGTGGAGGCCGACGTCCACGTGGTCGGCGTCTCCTCGCTGGCGGCCGGCCACCTCACCCTCGTACCGGCGCTGCGCGAGAAGCTCGCCGAGGAGGGCCGGGCGGACATCATGATCGTGGTCGGCGGGGTGATCCCGCCGCAGGACGTGCCGACCCTGCTGGAGATGGGCGCCACCGCCGTCTTCCCGCCCGGGACGGTGATCCCGGACGCGGCCCACGACCTGGTGAAGCGGCTGTCGGCGGAACTCGGGCACGACCTGTGATGGACGTCGACGCCTATGTGAAGGGTGTGCTCGACCACAGGCGCGCGGTCGTCGCCCGCGCGATCACCCTGGTCGAGTCCACCCGTCCGCAGCACCGGGTGCTGGCGCAGGAGTTGCTCACCGAGCTGCTTCCGCACAGCGGCCGGGCGCGGCGGATCGGCATCAGCGGGGTGCCGGGCGTGGGCAAGTCGACGTTCATCGACGCGTTCGGGACGCTGCTGACCGGGCTCGGCCACCGGGTCGCCGTGCTCGCCGTGGACCCGTCGTCCACCCGGACCGGAGGCTCGATCCTCGGCGACAAGACCCGGATGGAGCGGCTGTCGGTCGACCCGGCCGCCTTCGTCCGGCCCTCCCCCAGCGCGGGCACCCTCGGCGGGGTGGCCAAGGCGACCCGCGAGTCGATGGTGGTCATGGAGGCCGCCGGGTACGACGTGATCCTGGTCGAGACCGTGGGCGTCGGGCAGTCCGAGACCGCGGTCGCCGACATGGTCGACTCCTTCCTGCTGCTCAGCCTGGCCCGTACCGGCGACCAGCTCCAGGGCATCAAGAAGGGCGTCCTGGAGCTGGCCGACGTGATCGCCGTCAACAAGGCGGACGGTCCGCACGAACGGGACGCGCGGTCCGCGGCACGCGAACTGGCTGGCGCGCTGCGGCTGATGCACGGCAAGGACGCCTTCTGGACGCCGCCGGTGCTGAGCTGCAGCGCCCGTGAGGCGACGGGGCTGGACGTCGTCTGGGAGCGCCTCGAGCAGCACCGGGCGCTGCTCGACTCCACCGGGCGGCTCGCCCGGAAGCGCCGTGAGCAGCAGGTCGGCTGGACCTGGTCGATGGTGCGGGAGGAGGTGCTCGGCCGGCTGTCCGCCCATCCGGCGGTGCGGGCGGCCGCCCCCGACCTCGAACGGCAGGTCAGGGACGGCACGTTGACGGCGACGCTGGCCGCCGAGCGGATCCTCAAGGCGTTCGGGGAATCCCCGGACACGCCTCGGACCGCCTGATCCTGAAGCGCCTCCCGCCGCTCGTCGGACGGCGCGACCCCGTCCTCGAAGCCCGGCACCCCGTACGGCTGGCCCGCGCCACGGCAAGCCGCCGGTCGAGGACGTCCGCCGGGCGGCGGCACGGCGGACGTGCACGCGGCCGCTCGGGTACGGCGGGCCGGGCGGGCAGCGGCCGCGGCGGTGAGGCGGCCGGCGACGGCCCGCGGGCCGCGGAGGCCGGCCCGTTCGCCGCGGCCGGGACAGGGGTCCAGCCGGGACGGCCGCGGGCACCGCGGCGCGTGCCGAGCGTGCACCCCGCCCTGCCGTCGTGGCGCATCATCCTCGCGTCGGGCCCCCGTCGGCGGGGGGCGCCGGTCCGCGGTCACCGGCCCGGGCGGGCCTTATTCGTTTGCCGCCGGTCGGCCGGGTCGGATAGGAAGCTTGCATGCTCAGGGGTAGCAAGGTCGGGCTCAGGGCCCGGTACGAGGCGGACGTCCCCGTCCTGCAGGCCGAACTCCACGACGACGTGGTCACCGCCTCGCGGGCCAACGGCCGGCCGTGGCGGCCGTTCACGCCCGGCTCCAAGGAAGCGCCGTTCGTGGTGGCCGACGCGGAGGAGGGGAACGTCCCGTTCTCCGTGGTGGAGCTGGAGGGCGGCACGCTGGTCGGCAGCGCCATGCTGTGGGGCCTCGACACCCACAACCGGTCCGCGCACCTGGGGCTCGGGCTGCTGCCGTCCGCCCGCGGCAAGGGCTACGGCACCGACGTGGTCGCCGTGCTGTGCCACTACGGCTTCGTCGTGCGCGGACTGCGGCGGCTGCAGGTCGACACGCTGGCGGACAACGCCGCGATGCTGCGCTCCGCCGAACGCAACGGCTTCGTCCGCGAAGGCGTACTGCGCTCCGCGGCCTGGGTGATGGGCGAGTTCCTCGACGAGGTGCTCCTCGGCCTCCTGGCCCAGGACTGGAAGCCGGCCGCGCAGGGCTAGGCCGACGGCCCGGGGCGCGGGTGCGCACCAGGGGGCCGCGCCCGGTCCGCGCCGGTGCGCGGCCCCCTGGTGTCACCCTTGGCGGGTCACTCCGCGGCGAGGCTCCGGGCCGCCTCCAGGATCAGGGCGGCGACCTTCTCGGGGTGGGCGAGCATGACCAGGTGGGAGGAGTCCACCTCGACGACGGTCATGCCGGCGCGCTCGTAGCCGTAGCGCTCGACGTCGGGGTTGATGGTGCGGTCCGAGGAGGCGACCAGGCCCCAGGAGGGCTTGGTCTTCCAGGCCGCGACCGGGGCCGGCTCGGCGAAGGCCGCGCCGGCCAGGGGCCGTTGGGAGACGGCGAGCACCTCGGCCAGGTCCGGGTCGACGTCGGCGGCGAAGATCGCGGGGAACCGGTCGGTCTCCACCGTCACGTCGGTGCCGGGCTCGTCCGACCCCGCGACCGGGAACGGCGTGTACACCAGGGCCGAGGCCAGCTCGGAGTCGGGGAACCGGCCCTGCAGCTCGCCGAGGCTCTCGCCCTCCTCCAGGGCGTAGCCGGCCAGGTAGACGAGGGCCCGCACGTTGTCCTCGGCGCCCGCGACGGTGATGACGGCACCACCGTAGGAGTGCCCCACCAGGACGACGGGGCCGGGCAGCGCACGGACCACCGAGGCGATGTACGCGGCGTCGCCGGTCAGACTGCGGTTCGGCACGGCCGGGGCGAGCACCTTCAGCCCGCCGGCGAGCAGCTCGGGGATGACCCGGGCGAAGCTGGAGGCGTCGGCGAAGGCGCCGTGCACCAGGACGACGGTGGGTGCGGGGTCGGTCATGGGGGTTCCTTCTCGGCTGTCCGCGGTCAACGCGGGCGGGGGCTGACGGGGCCGGCCGTCGCGCGTCGGGACCGAGGTCCGTGTCGACGTCGTATCCGGCGGCCGGGTGGCCGGGGACGGGCTGCGCGAGGCCGGCGCTCAGGTCGAAGGCGGCGGTGTCGACCACCTCCGCCGGCCCGGCCTCCTCGCGTTCCGCCCGGGCCCGAGGCGGTGTTCGGCCTGCTGTTCCCTGGGGTGCCCGAGGTGCGGGCGGCCGAGCCCGGACGGCTCGCCCGTGCTCACGCCGGTCCGCGGATCAGGCGGTGTGCAGGGCCGCGTGCAGGGTGCGTACGGCCATCGAGATGGCGGCCTCGGCGGCGTGCGTCCCACGCAGGGCGTTGAGCATCACGAAGTCGTGGATGATGCCCTGGAAGCGGACCGCGGTGACCGGCACCCCGGCCTCGCGCAGCTTGTTGGCGTACGCCTCGCCCTCGTCGCGCAGCACGTCGGCCTCGCCGGTGACGACCAGGGCGGGGGGCAGGTCCTTGAGCTGCTCGACGGTGGCGCGCAGCGGGGACGCGGTGATCTGGGCGCGCTCGGCCTCGTCGGTCGTGTACTGGTCCCAGAACCAGAACATGCCGTCGCGGCGCAGGAAGTAGCCCTCGGCGAACTGGTGGTAGGACGGCGTGTCGAAGTTCGCGTCGGTCACCGGGTAGAACAGCACCTGCTGGAGCAGCGGGAGGCCGCCGCGCTCCTTGGCCATCAGGGTCAGCGCGGCCGTCATGTTCCCGCCGACCGAGTCACCGGCCACCGCGATCCGGCTGGCGTCCAGGTCCTTCGTCGCACCCTGTTCCACGACCCACTGGGCGACGGTCCAGTTCTGCTCGATGGCGACCGGGTAGCGCACCTCGGGCGAGAGGTCGTACTCGGGGAAGACCACGGCGGCGTTCGCGCCGACAGCCAGTTCGCGGACCAGGCGGTCGTGGGTGTGGGCGTTGCCGAAGACCCAGCCGGCGCCGTGGATGTAGATGATCACCGGCAGGGTTCCGGTGGCGCCGGCGGGCTTCACGATGCGGGCCCGGACGGTGCCGGTGGGGCCGCCCTGGACAGTGATCCACTCCTCGTCGACGGCGGGCTTGGCGATCTCGCCGGACTGCACCTCGTCGACCGCCTTGCGGCCCTCCGCGGGGGCGAGGTCGAAGAGGTAGGGCGGGTTGGCGGTGGCCTCGACGAAGGCCTGGGCGGCGGGTTCGAGCACCGGCTTGACGGGCGTGAGGGATTCGGACATGCGAGTCTCCTGGAGTTGCGCGGGGATCGCCGGTCGTTCCGGCGCCGTCCCGCCTCACCGTAGGAGCCGGCCGCGCCGGGCGGTTGCCCTCCAGCGCACTTCCGGCCACCCCGCAGCGCACGCCCGGCGCCGGGTACCGCGGTCATCTTCGGGTGAGATGACTGACATCCTCATCCATCGCTCCGCACGGGGAAGCATCGCGGGCGGCGGAGCGCTGTGCGCAGTGAGAGTCACAGCTCCCGTGAGGAAGGTCCCCGTGTCCCAGTCGTCGTCCGAAGTCAGCTCCCCGCACCGGAAGGCCGCCGCCGGGCCCGCCCACGGGGTGCCGGGCTGGCTGATCGCGCTGTTCGCCGTCGCCTCCGGCATGACGGTCGCCAACCTCTACTACGCCCAGCCCCTGCTGTCCGAGCTGCGCGGCGTCTTCCACATCGGCGAGGCCACCGCGGGCGCGCTGATCACGCTCACCCAGGTCGGCTACGTGATCGGCATGATCTTCCTGGTCCCGCTCGGTGACCGGCTGGAGAAGCGGAGCCTCATCACCACGCTGCTGGCGATCACCACCCTCGCCCTGGTGGCGGCGGGTCTCGCGACCGGTTTCCCGATGCTGCTGATCGCCTCCCTGATCAGCGGTGCCACCTCCGTGGTCGCGCAGATCCTGGTGCCGTTCGCCGCGAGTCTGGCGCCCGACCACGCGCGCGGCCGGATCGTCGGCCGGGTGATGAGCGGCCTGCTCACCGGCATCCTGCTCTCCCGCACGCTCAGCAGCCTGGTGTCCGGCACCGCCGGCTGGCGGGTCGTCTACCTCGGCTCGGCCGTCCTGATGGCGCTGCTGGGTGTGGCGCTGCGGCTGGCCCTGCCCCGGCAGGCGCCGACCACGTCGGTGCCCTACCACCACGTGCTGCGCTCCACGGCGGCGCTGGTGCGCACGCACCCCGCGCTGCTGCGCCGCGGCCTCTACCAGGCGGCGATGTTCGGTGCCTTCAGTGCCTTCTGGACCACCGTCTCGTACGTCCTGACCGGACCGTACTTCCACTACTCCGCCGTCGGTGTCGGGGTGTTCGCACTGGTCGGAGCCGCCGGCGCGGCCGTGGCGCCGCTCGCCGGACGCTGGGCCGACCACGGGCTGACCCGGCCGATGACCGGTGCCGCGCTCGGGCTCGCCGCGCTGGCCTTCGTCATAGCCGGCTTCGGTCAGCACAGCGTGCTCCTGATCGCCCTCGGAGCCGTCGCGCTGGACGCGGCCGTCCAGACCAGCCTCATCCTCGGCCAGCACACCGTCTACCAGCTCGACCCCCTCGCCCGCGCCCGTCTCAACAGCGCCTTCATCGCGATCTTCTTCATCGGCGGCGCCCTCGGTTCGCAGTTCGGCTCGATCGCCTACCGGGCCGGCGGCTGGAACGCGGTCAGTCTGTTCGCGGCGGCCCTGCCGGTGCTGGCGCTGCTGTACTGGCTGACCGAGCTCCGGCCGGGCGCGAAACGCCCGGCGTAGGGCCGTACGACCGCCGGTGGCGTCGGGTGGCTGCCTAGGATGCTGTGAAGATCGCCGCCCCGCCGAGGCGGGGCACTGCGCCGGCGGGAGCGGATGATGGACCTACGGCAGATGGAAGTCGTCGTCGCGGTGGCGGACGCGGGCGGGTTCACCGCGGCGGCACGGCAGCTGCACGTGGTCCAGTCCGCGGTCTCCGGCACGGTCCGCGCACTCGAACGCGAGCTGGGCACCGCGCTGTTCACCCGGACCACCCACCGGGTCGGGCTCACCCCGGCCGGGGAGGCCTTCGTCCCGGCGGCACGGCAGGCGCTGCGCGCCGCCGAGCTGGCCCGCGAGGCGGTCGAGGCGGCCAGGGGAGAGCTGCGCGGCCGGGTGACGGTCGGCACGATGCAGGGGGTCTGGGCCAACCTGCACCTCGCGCTCGCCGCGCTGCGGGAGGAACACCCGCAGGTGGTCGTGCGGTTGCGGCAGGCCGCGGTCGTCGATCTCCGTCAGGGGCTGCGGGAGGGCACGGTGGACCTGGCGGTGGTGGCCCTGGACCGCCAGCAGCAGCGCGGTCTGGTGACCAGACTGCTGTCCCACGAGGAGATGGTCCTGGTGGCCTCGCCCCGCCGGAACCTCACCGCGAGCGGCCCCGGGGGCACGGTCGACCTGGCCGGCATCGCCGACCTGCCACAGGTGGAGTTCCCTCCCGGCTGGGCGATCCGCGACGCGGCCGACCGCGCGTTCCGGACGGCCGGCGTCGAACGCGCCACGACCTTCGAGGTCAACGACATCGTGGCCGCGTCCGAACTGGTCCGCAACGACCTCGGCGTCTGCATCATGCCGCCGACCATCGCCCACCGCTTCCCGGACCTGACCATCTACCGTTTCGGCCGCCACGCGCCGAGCTGGAAGGTGATGGTGGTACGCCCGCCCGGCGAGCCTTCGGCAGCGGTCGCCGCACTGCTGCGGCACATGACCTGAACCGACGGCGCCGGTCAGTAGGTGTCGGCGTCGGGGATCACGTGCATCGCGGCCTCCTCCGCCGACGCCCCGGCGCCGTCCAGGCCCCGGTCGGAGGCGAACAGGTCGGTCTCGGTGTTCTCGTGGGCGCCCTCGTCCGGTGCGACCAGCCGTCCGGCGCGGCCGTCGCCGACCTCGTCGTCGAGGAGTTCGCCGTCCGTGTCCCAGGTGTCGCCGAGGTCGTCGCCCTCCAGGGCGGCGATGTCCGGGACCTCCTCGGCGAGCCGCTCGTCGAGGGTCTCACCGCGCTGCCCCTCCGCCGCCGTGACGCCCGTGTGCTCCACGGCCCAGGGCCGCTCCGGCGGCGAGTAGCCCTCGTCCAGGGCCTCCTCTCCGGCCCGGTAGTCCAGGGTGTCGGACGCGTCCAGCACACCGGCGTCGTCCTGCACCTCCGAACCGTCCGGCTGGTAGACGTCGTCACCCATCGCCTCGTCGGTCATACGTGCTCCATCGTCACTCGGGCCGTCAGTTCGATCCGGCCGTCACCGGAAAGAGTAGGAGGTCCCGGCCGCGGCCCGTGGACGTTCTCGGCGGCCGTCCGCCGCCACTGCGCCGGTGACAGGCCGTACGCCGCCCGGAAGGCCCGGCTGAAGTGGGAGGGGCTGGTGAAGCCCCAGCGGGCGGCCACCGCGGCGATGGACCGGTGCGCCGACCCGGGCCGGGCGAGCTCCTCGCGGGCCGCCTCCAGCCGCCGGGTCCGCAGCCAGGCGCCGACGGTGGTGCCGTGGCGCTGGAAGAGGAGGTGCAGATAGCGCAGCGAGATGGCGTGCTGGTCGGCGAGGTCCCGCGGGGTGAGTCCGCTCTCGCCCAGCCGGGCCGCCGCCGACGCGGTGATCCGCTCCCACAGGGCGGGCTCCGGCTCCCGGCCGGCCTGGTCGAGGGCCACGGTGGCCAGGATCTCCGCGGCGGTGCGGGCCAGTTGCTCGCGCCGGGCCGGTCCGGCCCGGCCGACCTCGTCGACGAGTCCGTCCAGGAGCGGCAGCAGCAGGGCCGCCGCGCCCCCTTCGGCCTCGTCCACCACCGTGGCCGTCAGCGCGTGCAGGTGCCGTTCCTCCAGGCGCAGCAGGGCGCGGGGCACCATGAGGATCCGCGCCCGCTGGCGCTCGGGGAGCACGATCCGGAACGGGCGCCGCGCGTCGTGGAAGGCCAGGCGGCCGGGGCGGAGTTCGGCGGTGCGGCCGTCCTGGAGCAGCAGCGCGGTGCCGGCCAGCTGGCGGCGGACCAGGATGTGCCCGCGCGGGTCGGCGGCCACCGCGCGGGCACTGCGCAGGACGGTCCCGGGGCCGGACTCCTCGGTGGCGATCTGGAGGGCGCCCAGGCGCTGGGCGGTGAGCTCGCCCGTCCAGGGGCGGCCCTGGTCCACCGTGACCTCCAGGTCGACGAAGGTCTCCGACAGTGCCCGCTGCCAGGCGGCGGGCCGGTCTCCGGGGGCCGGTTCCCGGAGGGCGCAGGACACCGTCGTCAGCATGGCGTCCCCTCCGCCCGCACCCGGTCCAGCCAGTCCGTCGGTGACAGTCCGAAGGTCTTGCGGAAGGCCTTGCCGAAGCCGGCTGAGCCGGTGAAGCCCCAGCGGCGGGCCACCTGGCCCAGGCTGACGGTGCCGGGCGGCCGGGCGGCGAGTTCCCTGCGGCACTCGTGCAGGCGCAGCTCGCGGATCCACCCGCACACCGTGGTGCCCTCGGACTGGAACAGCCGGTGCAGGGAGCGGACCGAGATGCCGTGCACCGCGGCGATGAGGGACGGGGTGAGTTCCGGGTCCGACAGATGCCAGCGGATGTACGTCCGCACGCGCAGCAGCAGGACGTCGTCGGCGCCCGGCAGTTCCGCGGGGTCCCCGCCCAGCTGCTCCGCGGCGGTGGCGGCCACCAGGTCGATGACGCTCCCGGCCAGCCGCTCGGCCGTCGGGGTGGCGTACGACTCGGAGGTGTCCGCCAGCCGCTCCAGCAGGGGCGCGAGCAGCGCGGGGAGCCCGCCGCGGGGGCGGACCGCGCGCCCGGTGAGCCGCCGTAGGTCGGCCTCCGGAAGCTGCAGCAGCCGGCGTGGGACCGCGAAGATCTTCAGCAGGAAGCGCTCCGGGAACGTGGTGCGGAACGGGCGTATGGTCTCGAAGAACCCGATGTCGCCGGTGCGCATCTCGGCGCTGCGGCCGTCCTGTTCGACACGGGCCCGGCCGGTGCTCTGGACGGCGACGAAGATCTGGTGCCCGTCGCCGCGGGCGATGAAGCGTGGCGCCCGGTGGACCTGGCCGGGGTCGGCCTCCACCGTGGTGATCTGCAGGTCGCCGAGCCGGTCGGTCCGCAGGGTCGCGTCGTAGGTGCCGCCCGCGGTGGCGATGTCCATCCCCACCAGGGTGTCGAACACGGCGTCGTGCCAGTAGTCCAGGCTCTCGTCCGGCGGCACCGTGCGGGTGGTCAGGATCCTGGCCCGGGCGGCCGGCGCGGCGGCCGGAAGGACCCCGGCCCCGACTCCCGCCGGGTCGGCCGGACGCCGGCGTCTCTCCTCGTGGGAGCCGATCGCGGTTGGCATGCCCTCAGCTTCGCCCGGCGGGGGGCGTCGGCGCATCAGTCGGCCGACTGGTCCTCGGCCGGTGCCGGGTACGTCAGGACAGCCGGGCCCGCAGAAAGGAACAGCCCGTCCGGATCGCGGCCCGGGCGGGCAGGCTGTCGGCGAGGGCGTGCAGGGCCACGAAGTCGTGGATCGTGCCGAGGAAGCGCACCGAGAGCGCGTCGACACCGGCCTCGGTCAGCCGGCGCGCGTACAGCTCGCCCTCGTCGCGGGCCACGTCGGCCTCCGCGGTGACCACCAGGGCCGGTGGCAGTCCCGCCAGTTGCTCGGGGCGGGCCCGCAGCGGTGCCGCGGTGGGTTCGGCGCGCCGGGCCGGGTCGGGGACGTACCGGGCCCAGTAGCCGCGCAGTGCCCGGCGGGTGAGCAGGTAGCCGGTGGCGAACTGGCGTTGCGAGGCACTGTCGCAGCGGGCGTCGGTGAGCGGGTAGTAGAGCAGCTGCGCGGCGATCCGCGGCCCGTTCCGGACCTTGGCCAGCATCGTCACGGCGGCCGCCAGGGTGGCTCCGGCGCAGTCGCCCGCCACCGCCAGCCGGCCCGCGTCCAGGCCGAGTTCACCGGCCCGGCCGGCCGCCCAGGTCAGCAGGGCGTAGCACTCCTCCAGGGCCAGCGGGTAGCGGGCCTCGGGGGTGCGGCTGTACTCGGGGACGAGCGCGCACACGCCGGCGCCGGTGACGAGATCGCTGATGAGACGGGCGTGGGTCTGGGCGTCGCCGAGCGTCCACCGGCCGCCGTGCAGGTACAGCAGGGCCGGGAGCGGGCCGGTGGCCGCCGTGGGACGGACGGTCCAGAAGCCGAGCAGCCCCGCCGGGCCGACGGGGGCCGCCTGGAAGGCCGCGTCCACGTCGAAGTCCGCGAACCGGTCGGCCTGGGTCTCGCGCAGCGCCCGCCGCGCCGTGTCCGGCGCGAGGTCGTCGAGGGCGGGCGGGGTGGCGGACGCGGTGACCAGGCGCTGCGCCGCCCGGTCCAGGACGACGGCGCCGCCCGCCGGTCCCGGCCGCATGGGCGCTGCTCCGTCCGGCCCGCCGGCCCCCCTCACCGGCCCTGCACGAGGTCACGCAGCTGATGGCGGCTGCTGATGCCGAGCTTGGGGTACACCTTGTAGAGGTGCGAGCCGATCGTGCGCGGGGAGAGGAAGAGCCGTTCGCCGATCTCCCGGTTGGACAGACCGCGCGCCACCAGTTGGACGATCTGCCGCTGCTGTGCCGTCAGTTCCGCCAGCGGGCCGCCCGCCTCGGGGGCGGGGGCGGCTCCGCTGGCGCGCAGTTCGCGGCCGGCGGCGGCCGCGAGGGGTCCGGCGCCCAGGCGTTCGGCGGTCTCCAGGACCGTGGTCAGCTGCCCGCGCGCCTCCAGGGTCCGGCGGCAACGGCGCAGCCAGTGCGCGTAGTTGAGGCGGACGTGGCCGCACTCCCACGGCCAGCGGTTCGCCGCGTGGTTGGCCAGGGCGAGCTGGAAGTGCTCCTCGGCCTCCTCGTCGGGGCCGAGTACGGCGGTCGCGTGGTGCAGGAGCAGCGTCATCCTGGTGCTGGGCCGGTCCCCCTGCCGGGCGCGCACCCGCTCCAGGATCGGCAGGGCCTCGGCCGGCCGGCCGGTCCGCTGGGCCGTGACGGCGAGTTCGGCGATGCTCCGGGGCGACAGGGAGGGGTGCAGCGGCGAGCCGTCCGCGGTGAACAGCTCGCGCAGCTGCCGCCAGGCGTCGTCCCAGTCGCCGCGGGCCGTGGCGGCGAGGCCGCGGGCGCGCAGCAGACGGGCGTGGGTGGCCCGGTTCTCGTCCAGGCAGACGGCGCGCCAGACGGCCGGGGTGAGTCCGGGTTCGGCGGGGAGGGTGCCACGCAGCGCCCGCAGGGTCAGCGCCTGCGTCTCCAGGTCCGCCCGCAGGCGCGGCAGGCGCAGCACCGTCGCCTCGGTCAGGGCGTCGTGGAGCACGGTTCTGGCCTCGGTGAACCGGCCGACGGCGATGAGGGTGTCCACCAGGCCGAGCACCGACCAGCCGCGCAGACCGAAGGCGCGGGTGCCGCGCAGCCGGTCGTCGGCCAGGCGGGCCTGTCCCAGGTCCAGGTCGGCCTCGTCGGCGTGGTGGGCCACCGCGGCGGCCGCCAGCCGGCCGGCCGGCGCGTCCGGCCCGCCGAGCGGTGCGCGGGGCGGCCGGCCGAGACCGCGCAGTGCACCGGTGGCGGTCTCCGGCCTGGCCACCACGGCGACCAGCGCCTCCATCGCCCGCTCCGTCCCGGGCGCGTCCAGCCGCCCGAGGGGCCCACCCGCCCCGGGACACCCCGCCTCGCCCCCGCCGGCCCGCGCTGCACCAGACCTCCCCGGCCCGTCCGGAACCCCGGCCGTCGCAGCGGACGCACCCCCGGTGATCGCCCCCTCCCGCTGCCCCGGGGGCCCACCCGCCGTGAGATCCCCCGCCGCACCCCCGTCACCCCGCCGGACACCCGGCACGTCCAGCTCACCCGGAGCACCTGTCCCATGGGAATCGGCGCCGGCCGCCCGGCGGGCCCGTTCGAGCAGTGCGGGCAGGGCCGTGCGGTGTTCGGGGAGCCCGGACTGGTCGGCGACCCCCGCGGCCAGGCCCGCCAGGGTGAGCGCGAGCGGCCGGCCGATCAGGGGGAAGTGCTCCGAGGCGGCGGCCAGCAGCTCGAAGGCCTCGCGCTGGGCGGACTCGTGGCACAGGACCGAGGCGAGGGCACCGGCCGCGACACAGACCGACTCCGGCTCGGCGGACTCGCGCAGGAGCCGGCCGTACAGCTCCCGTACCCAGCCGGGATCCCCCACCGCCTGCGCCGCCGTCAGGGCCTCGGCGAGCCGGCGCACGTGTTCCGGCCGCCGTGGGCTGAGCCGGGCCGCCTGTTCCAGGGCGCGCGCGGCCCGGACGGCGTCGCCGCCCCGCCAGGCGGAGGTCTCCAGCCCGGTGGCCACGAACGCGTCGGCTCCCACGGTGGCGGCGGCCAGGTGGCGGGCCCTGCTCTCCGGCGCGACGGCGACCTCGGCCAGGTCCCGGTGCGCCCGCTGGCGCTCGCCCGCCGGGTGCCGCAGGTACGCGGCCGACCGTGCCAGCGGATGCCGGAAGACGAGCCGGTCCTCGGCCAGCGAGACGAGTCCGGCCGCCTCCGCCGGGGCCCACACCGCGAGTTCATCGGTGTCCAGAGCGGTCATGACAGCGGCTACGGTCTCGCCGTGCCCGGCGGCCGCCGCGTAGAGCAGGGCGCGCCGCGTGCGCGCGGGAAGCGCGTCCAGCCGTACGCCGAAGACGGGCTCGGCGGGCGCGTGCCGTGCCGCTCCGGCGGGACCGGACGCGCCGCGCCCCAGTTCGGCCAGGGCCAGCGGGTTGCCCTCGGCCTCCGTAAGGATCTCCAGCCGGTGCCGGCCGGTGGGCGGTGCCGGCTGCCGGTCCAGGAGTGCGGCGGCCGACGCGTGGTCCAGCGGGCCGAGGTTCAGGGTCTCGGTGCCGGGGGGCAGGGCGGGCAGGGCGTTCTCCCGGCGGGCGGCGAGCAGTACCGTCAGCGGGCGGCCGGACAGTTGCCGGACGGCGGCGAACAGCGCCGCCACGGTGGCCCGGTCGCACAGGTCGGCGTCGTCCACGCACACCAGTACCGGCCGGCCGGCGGCGAGCCGGTCCAGCCGCGCGGTCAGCGCCGCCCGCAGCTCCTCCTCGTCCGGCCGGCCGTCTGTGCGGAGTACGGCCGGCAGCACCTGCCGGGAAGCGGCGGGCAGATCGGCCGGTTCGCCCGTGGCCGGCGCCGCCAGCAGTTGCTGCAGACAGGTCCGGGCATGCCGGGGGTCACCGGCCCAGCCCTGCGCCGCGAGCACCGGCACGCCCTCACCGGCGGCCAGTTCGCGGACGCGCCGCAGCAGGGTCGTGCGTCCGATCCCCTCCTGTCCGAGGACCAGCAGGGTCTGGGGGGCGCCGGGCTCGCGTGTCACACACCGCAGGATCCGCTCGATCTCGGCGTCCCGGCCCAGAACGGAGGCCTCGGCGGCGACAGCGGACTGCCGGGGTGACTGGACCGTCATGCACATACTCCCGTGGCGATGGACGTTCTCCCTGGCCAGAGCCATCATCGCCGAGGCCGGCCGGCCTCTCTTCTGTCACGTGACCAGTCATCCGCGGCCGCGGCCGCGCGGACCGGCGCTGGCAGGATGGCGGTATCAGGAGCCCGGCCACGCCGACGGGCTCGGACATGTCGACGGGCCCGGCCATGTCGATGCCTTCGGCGCCCTCGACGAGAAGGACCGCTCATGCACACCGGCACCGACCGTCCCGCCGATCCGGTCGTCCTCGGCCGGGCGGCCGAACTGGACCGGGTCGACCGGCTGCTCGGGGCGGTGACCGACGGCGGCCCCCAGGTGCTGGTGCTGACCGGGGAGCCGGGGGCGGGCAAGAGCACCCTCGTGGACCGGGCGGCGGAGCGGGGGCGGGCACTGGGCTTCGGCATCCTGCGGGTGCGGGGCAGCGAGGGCGAGACCGGCCTCGGTCTGTCGGGCGTGCACCAGCTGCTGCATCCGCTGCTGCCCGGCGACGGCCTGCCCGCGGCGCACCGGGAGGCCCTGGACCAGGCGTTCGGCCCGGGGGCCGCGGAGTACGAACTGAGGCTCGACCAGTTGTCGCTGTGCGTCGGTGCACTCGCGCTGATCACCTCGGCCGCGACGCACCGGCCGCTGCTTCTGCTGGTGGACGACGCCCAGTGGCTGGACCTCGGTTCGGTGGACGTGCTGGCCTTTCTCGCCCGGCGGCTGGAGGGCAGGCCCGTGGTGTTGCTGCTGGCCGCCCGCGAGGAGGGCGTACCGGCCCGGTTCGACCGGGACTTCCCGCAGGTCACCGTGGGCCCGCTGAGCCGGACGGCGGCCGGGCGGCTGCTGGACGCGCAGCCCGATCCGCCCCGCGGCAAGGCGCGCGCGGAGATCCTCCGGCAGGCGGCCGGCAATCCGCTGGCCCTGATCGAGCTGCCGCGCGCCCTGGCCCGGGGCCGTGCCGCGGGTGTCGCGGGGGGTGCCGGGGGCGCGGCCCTTCCGCTCACCGCGCGGCTGGAGAACCTGTTCGCCGCCGATCTGTCCGGCCTGCCCGCGCCCACCCGTCAGGCCCTGCTGCTGGTGGCCGCGGCGGGCACGGCGGATCTGACCGACCTCATCCGGGCCGCTCCGGAGCTGGACGTCGTCCGGGCCCTGGACCCGGCCGAGCGCGCCGGCCTGGTCCGGGTGGCGGACGGCCGGGTGCTGCCGCGGCACCCGCTGGTCCGCTCGGCCGTCTACCACGCGGCCTCGTTCCACGAGCGCAGGCAGGCCCATCTCGCCCTGGCCGCCGCGCTCACCGGGGAGCCGGACCGCCGCGCCTGGCATCTGGCCGCCGCGGCCACCGGACAGGACGCGGAGGTCGCCGACGCCCTGGCCGAGAGCGCCGAGCGGGCCCGGGGCCGGGGCGGTCACGCGGCCGCCGCCACCGCGCTGGAACGCGCCGCCGAACTGACCGCGGACCCGGAGCTGCGCGCCCGGCGGCTGCTGACGGCCGCGCAGTCGGCGATGTTCGCCGGTCACCCGCAGTGGGTCGGCGAGATGAGCGGCCGGGTCGGCGAGATGACCGGGGATCCCCGGGTGCGCGCCGAGGCCTCCCTGCTGGGCGGCTGGGCCCTTGGGGTCACGCTCCGCCACGAGGACGCGCTCGCGCTGCTGCTGGGCGTCGCCGAGGCCACCGCCGCATCGTTTCCGGCCCTGGCTCTCGGCGCCCTGAGCACGGCGGCGACGTCCGTCTACAACTCCGGCGCGCCGTACTACCGCGCCGAACTCCGCAGGATCGGCGAGCTGATCGACGGGGACGGCGATCCGGCCGGCCGCTCCTGGGCCCTGGCGGTCGTCGACCCCCATCGCGAACGGCCGCTGCTCATGGCCCACTTGACAAAGGGGTTGGCCGAGCTGGCCCGCGAGGAGAGCCTCGGGAACCTCACGGCGACGGGCGGCACGGCCTGGATCCTGGACGAGACCGAGCGGGCGGTCCGCGTCCTCGGCCGGACCATCGACGTCCTGCGCCGCGCGGGCAGCGCGGGGACGAACGCGACCGTGACCCAGGCGCTCGCCCTCGCCCTGTTCGAGAACGGTTCCTGGGCGGCGGCGGAGGAGGCCGCCCAGGAGGCGTTCTGGATGGCGACGGAGGCGGGCGCCGACAACGTGACCGTGGGCGCCCGCATCCTGCGGGCCACACTGTGCGCGCTGCGCGGCGACCCGGCGGCGGCCCGGGCCCGGGCGACGGAGGCCGTACGGGAGGTGGATCTGCGCGGGTCGCTGAGTCTCCAGGTCCGCCACCGGCACGCCCTGGGCATGGCGGCGTTCGTCGCCGGGGACCACGCCGGCGCCTACGAGCAGCTGCGCGCGGCCTTCACCCGGGACTTCCGCCCGGCGCCCGTCCACTACCACGCCTCGCTCTACTACCTGGGCGACCTGGCCGCCGCCGCGGTGCGCGCCGGGCGGACGGACGACGCGCGCACGGTGGTCGACGGCGTGGCACAGGGCCTGACGTCCGGCGCCTCCCCGCGGCTGGCCGCCGTACTCCACCGGGCCACCGCCCTGCTGACCGACACCGACGACGCCGAGCGGCACTTCCGGGCCGCCCTCGACGGCGTCGGCACCGACTGCTGGCCGTTCGAGAAGGCGCTGGCCCACCTCGACTTCGGCGAGTGGCTGCGCCGGCGCCGCCGGGGTGCCGAGGCCCGCCGGCATCTCGGTGCGGCGCTGGAGTGCTTCGAGCGGCTGGACGCCCGTCCCTGGGCCGAGCGGGCGGCGGCGGAACTGCGGGCGGCGGGCACGGCGGGGGTCACCGCCCCGGCCGGTGAACTCACCCCGCAGGAACGCCAGATCGCCGAGCTGGCCGCCCAGGGCCTGACCAACCGCGACATCGCGGCCCGGCTCTACCTCTCGCCGCGCACGGTCGGCTACCACCTGCACAAGGTCTTCCCCAAGCTGGGCATCACGGCCAGGGCGCAGCTCCGGGACGCCCTCGCCGCGGCGGCGGACACCGGCGGCTGAGAACGCCCCCCGGCAAAGTCCGTGCGGGCGATACACCGCATACCGATTCTTTACGACCTGTAAACCGACTCGGACCGTGTGCGGTTGTAGTCCGTCGTGCGGCACGGGATGCTGAATGAGCACGAGGGGAAGCGGTGCCATGGATCGTTTTCCGAATGCTCCGGATGTCGAATTCCACAGCCCCCTGGACCTGTCCAGGGCCGCGGCCGCGGTTCTGGACGCGGAGGGCCGCGTCTGCGGCTGGAGTCTGTCGGCCCAGCGTCTGCTCGGCCATCCGCCGCAGGAGGTGCTCGGCCGGCCGGCGGACCGGCTGGTGGCGGACCCGGGTCCGTGGCTGTCCGGTCTGTGCAGGGCGCACCGCCCCCGCGGCAAGGTCCTGGACCTGCGCTGCCGGGACGGGCACACCCTGCGCGCCGCCGTGACGTTCAGTCCGCTCTCGCACCAGGGTGCCGCCGCGACCGTCGTGGTGGCGGCGGAGCTGGCGGCCCTGCGCGGCTGGGAGGCCCAGCTGGCGATGCTGCAGGGACTGGCGACCGAGTCGTCCGTGGGTCTGACCGTCTACGACACCGACATGCGCGTCGTCTGGGGAAACGTCTCCACCGATCTGGAACTGGCCGGGGTGGCCCAGTACGTCGGCCGGCCGGCCGCCGACCTCTTCCCTGAGGGCGAGTTCATCTCCCGCCACCACCCTCCGGACGAGGACCAGGTGATGGAGCAGGTGCTGAAGACGGGCGAACCGGTCCTCGGCATGCACTACCGCGGGCGCGCCCCCGCCGATCCGGTGCGCGAGCACGTCTGGTCCTGCTCGTACTACCGGCTGGTGGACGCCAGGGGCGAACCGCTCGGGCTGTTCGAGGAGTCCCTGGACATCACCGACCGCTACCGTGCCCAGGAACGCCTGTCGCTGCTCGTACGGGCGGGGAAACGCATCGGCGCCTCCCTGGACGTGCGGCGCACGGCCGCGGAGCTGGCCGACGTGGCGGTGCCGCAGCTGGCCGACGAGGTCCTGGTGGACCTGCCGTCCGCGGTCATCGAGGGTCGGCAGCCTCCGACCCGCTCGGCGCCGGGGCACAGTCTGCTGCGGATGCACGGCCGTACCCCGGAGGAGTTCCGGACCAGCCCGGTCTCCTATCCGCCGTCGTCACCGCAGGCGCTGAGCCTGGCCAGCGGCCGCCCCGTCGTCGGTCCCTCCGCGCCGCCGGGCGAGGAGGGACCGGCCGGCCGGCCCTCGGACCTCTTCGTCCCGCTGCTCGCCCGCGACGCGGTCCTCGGCCTCGCCACCTTCCGGCGCGACAACAACCCCGACCCCTTCGGACCCGAGGAGCAGACGCTCGCCGTGGAACTGGCCGAGCGGGCCGCCGTCGGCATCGACAACGCCCGCCGCTACACCAGCCAGCACGTGGCCGCCCTGGTGCTCCAGCGGAGCCTGCTGCCCCGGCGGCTGCCCGAGCAGAGCGCGGTCGAGGTGGCGTACCGCTATCTGCCCGCCGACAGCCGGGTGGGGGTGGGCGGCGACTGGTTCGACCTGATCCCGCTCTCCGGTGCCAGGGTGGGGCTGACCGTCGGCGACGTGGTCGGTCACGGTGTGCACGCGGCCGCGGCCATGGGGCGGCTGCGCGCCACGGTCCGGACCCTGGCGCTGCTGGACCTGGACCCGGCGGAGCTGCTGACCCGGATGGACGGCCTGGTCGAGCTGGACCCGGAAACCGACCAGGCGGACGGACTGGGCGACGAGGCGGTCGGCGTGACCTGCCTCTACGCCATCTACGACCCGGTCGGCGGCCGCTGCGTCTGGGCCAGCGCGGGCCATCCCCCGCCGATCGTGGCCGACGCGAGCGGCTCGGTGGCCCTGTCCGCGCGAGCCCCGGGGCCACCCCTGGGGCTCGGCAGTCTGCCGTACGAGAACGTCGAGCTGAACCTGTCCGACGGCAGCGTGGTGGCGTTCTTCACCGACGGCGTGGTGGAGGACCGGCGCACCGACATCGACAGCGGGATCGACCGCCTCGCCCAGGTGCTCACCTGGCAGCGCTGCCCGCTCGAGGAACTGTGCGACCGGGCGGTGTCGACCCTGCCGCCCGGCCCCCAGGCGGACGACGCCACGCTGCTGCTGGTACGTACCCGACGGCTCGGCGCCGACCACGTGGCGGACCTGGAACTGCCGCCGGACCCGGCCGTGGTGGCGGACGCCCGCACCGACACCGAGCGCCAGCTGGAGACCTGGGGCCTGTCCGAACTGTCCTTCACCGCCGCGCTGGTGGTGAGCGAGCTGGTCACCAACAGCATCCGTTACGCGACCGGTCCCGTGATGCTGCGGCTGATCAGAGACCGCAGTCTGCTGTGCGAGGTCTCCGACAACGCGCACACGGCCCCTCACCTGCGCCGTGCCCGCCGCGACGACGAGGGCGGCCGCGGCCTGTACCTCGTCGCCCAGGTCTCCCAGCGCTGGGGCACCCGCTACACCGCGTCCGGAAAGACCATCTGGGCGGAACTGGCCCTCCCCTAGCCCTTTTCAGGCGTCGACCGCTCCTGACGCGGGGCGGGTCCGGTGGCCGGTGCGGCGTCGGCCGGCTACTCGGGCCGTGCGGCCGCCGCCGTCGTCGGCGTCGCCGCGGGGGCGGTGAACAGCGCGCGGACGGCGGAGCGCACCTGGCCTGCGACCACCTCGGGGGTGGAGGTGTCGAGCTTGCCGTCCAGGTGCAGGAACGCCAGGCCGTGGACGAGGACCCACACCGTGACGGACAGCGCGTCCGCGTCGGCGCCGGGAAAGGCGCCACGGACGACACCGCGGACGTATTCCGGAATCGCTCCGGTCGCGGCGACCCGCTCCCCGCTGGTCGGATCACAGGGCTCCGCGAACATCACCCGGAGCAGCGCCGGGCGCTCCAGCGCGAACCGGACGTAGGCGACGGCGACGGCCGCCAGTTCGTCGGAGGTCGTGGGCGAGGGATGTGCGGCGCCCGGATACTCGGCGGGTTCGCGGTAGCCCCGCGCGGCGACCGCAAAGACGAGCGCGTCGCGGTCCGCGTAGTGGCGGTAGGGAGCCGTCGGCCGGCCGAAGGGTGGCGGCGACAGGCGGAGTGGCGTGGTCGGCGGCCATGGCGGCGCTCCTCGCCACCGGCCGCGGACCGGGGTCGGGACCGGCATGTGCAGGGCGAGCGAGCCGGCCCTCCGTCCCGACGTCGAACCGGATCGTCCCGACCGGGGCGAGGGAACGCAGGTCGTCGGCCGTGCGCCTCTCCCCCACCCGGAGCCCGAGCCGTCGCGGGAGCGGTTCCGTGCCCGCCGACAGCACGTCGGTCTGGCTCAGCGTCGAGTGCCACGCGTCACCGGTCGAGGTGTACGAGGTGAGGGTCGACACCCGCCTGCCGCTCGGGTAGGCCTGCGCCGATGCCGACGTCGAGGCCGGTGACCCACTTGGGGAAGCCGTACCCGTCGCGGCCGCGCACCCGGGCCATCTCCGTGCTCACCGGCAGGGACGGCACGTACGAGTCAAGGTGTTCTTGAGTGCGGCGACGAGGTCGAAGAAGCCGAGCTTTCCGTGCCGGGCCGGCTGCACGGCGATCCCGACGGCGGCCTCGGTGCAGAAGTCCATGTCGCACACGTCGTAGCGGAAGAACGTCACCGAGACCGGCCCGGCGGCGCCGGCTCCGCGGGCAGCCGGGCACGGACCGCCCGGGAGCGGGCGAGCATCGTGATCCGGGCGGTCGGGATCCGGCAGGAGAAGTTCGGGGTGAACGTGGCGCCGACCGGTAAGTCGACCCTGGTCCTGGGCAGCCGACGGAAGAAGCCGTCACCGCTGACCCGCGGATCGCGGGCCACCTCGTCCACATCGGTGTCCATCCGGTAGCGGTCGTACAGGCCGCCCCTGGGGACCGTGACCGTCCGGCCACCCAGGTCGACCTCGACCGTTTCCTGCCGAGGGGCTGTCTCCTGCTGGGAAGCGGGCGCGGGGGGACTCCCGGATCGTATGTTGACGGTGACCACATGGACGCATCCATGGATGTGAGCGACAACGAGAACCGGCGGAGCCGCCCGCCCCGCGGAAGCGCGACCGCCTCAGCTGCCGTGCAGTGCGGTACGCAGGAAGTCGACGGCGATCCTGCGGGCGATGTTGGCGGCGCGGGTGTCGCGCAGGCTGTCCAGGAGCAGGAAGTCGTGGACCATGCCGGCCACCCGGACCGCGGTGACGTCGACGCCCGCCTCACGGAGCTTGTTGGCGTACTGCTCGCCCTCGTCGCGCAGGACGTCGGCCTCGTCGGTGATGAGGAGAGTGGCGGGCAGCCCCCGGAGCAGTTCCAAAGGCGCCCGGAGCGGGGATGCGTGCGTCTCGGAGCGCTGCGCGAGGTCGGTCGTGCAGGCGTCCCAGAACCACTTCATGCCATCGCGGGTGAGGTAGTAGCCCTCGGCGAACTGGTGGTAGGACGGGGTGTCGAAGTCGGCGTTGGTCACCGGGTAGAGCAGACACTGGGCCTTCAGGCCGATCCCGCCGCGCTCCTTGTTCATCAGCGCGAAGACCGCCGACATGCAGCCGCCGACCGACTCACCGGCGACGGCGACGCGCGAGGTGTCCAGGCCGTGCTCCGCACCATGCTCGACGACCCACTGCCCCACGGCGTAGTTCTGCTCCACCTGGGTGGGGTACTTCGCCTCCGGCGCACGGTCGTAGACCGGAAAGACACCCGCGGCGTCCGCGCCGACGGCCAGTTCACGGAAGACGCGGTCGTGGGTCCTGTCGTCACCGAAGACCCAGCCGCCGCCGTGGATGTAGAACACCACCGGCAGCGGCCCGGTCGCCCCCCTGGGCCGGATGACGCGGGTGCGGACCGTGCCCCACTCGCCGGCGTCCACGTCGACCCACTCCTCGTCGACGTCCGGACGGGGCACGCTCATGTCGCTCTGCAGCTCGGCGAGGATCGCCCGGCCCTGCTCCGGGCGGACCTCGTAGATCCGCGGACGCGGGTCGGTCGCCCGAGTCAGCTCCCTGGCGGCGGGTTCGAGGTACGGGGTGATCGGCGGTGGAAGATCGGTCACGCGCACTCACTCCACGTCTCGGGCACAGGAGTGCCCGGTCATGCGGCCTGTAGGACCGGCCGCTGCCAGTGACGGTCACCCCCTGGACAAGCCTCTCCCGCTCCATCGTTGGCGCACCCGCCACACCCCGCAACCGCCGCGCACGGGCATCCCCGGCTCCCCGGGCGGGCCAAGCGGGCAGCCGAGGACCTCCCGCGGAAGCGAAATCCTTCGGCTCGCAAATCCGCGAGAGACACAAAATTACTCGTTCCGCAAATCCGACGGAGACACACGGCCCGTTCGGCCGCAATGGTTTCGGCGAGAAAATCCAAGCTTGACAGCGCCGGGGAGTTTACTTATATTCCAGTCGACCAAGTTCCGGGCCCTTGACATTGCCGAGACTTCTTCGCGAAATGCGTGACACGCCATGGCAGCCGGCCGGCCGCCACGGATTCACACCAAGACCCCATCTATCAGGTGGCTTTGACCGTACGGTGCGGCTCTAACCGATGGAGACCCCTGTTGCCGAGAATCAATGATCCCTCCGTGCGTGCGGTTGAATCGGAGCAGGATTACGTGTCCTCCTTGTACGAGCTGCTCTCCGAGCGGATTTCCGAGGCCCGCGCACGGCGAGCGAGTGTGCTGAAGGCCCGGGCGGAAAACACCGGCGAGGCATACGAAAGAGAAATCGCCGCCGCTGCCCTGGCCAAGGAAATAGGCCGTCTCGAGGGCGCCGAAAAGGGACTGGTCTTCGGACGCATCGACTGGACGGACGGCACGGCCCTGCGCATCGGGCGGATCGGACTGCACAGGGAAGAGGACGACCTGCCCCTGCTCGTGGACTGGCGCGCGAACGCGGCACGGCCCTTCTACGAGGCGACCCCGGTCCACCCGATGGACCTGCGGCGGCGCAGGCACCTGCGCCTCGACGGGCGCACGGTCGTCTCGCTGAGCGACGAACTGCTGGACGGGACCGCGCCGACCGACGAGGACGTCGTCAGGGACGGCCCGTTGACCGAGGCCCTGTCGGCACGGCGTACGGGCAGGATGCACGCGGCCGTCGCGACGCTGCAGGCCGAGCAGGACGAGATCGTCCGCTCCGCCCACCGCGGGGTGACCGTGGTGCAGGGCGGGCCCGGCACCGGCAAGACGGTGGTCGCCCTGCACCGGGCGGCCTATGTCCTGTACGCGTTCCCGCGCGCCGCGCAGGACGGTGTCCTGGTGGTGGGTCCGAACGCCCGGTTCCTCGACTACATCTCCCAGGTCCTTCCCTCGCTCGGAGAGAACGACGTCGTTCTGGCCACCTGCCGGGAACTGGCCGGAGTGCCCACGGACTTGGCGGGCCCGTTCGACACGGTACGCCTCAAGGGCGATGCCGGCCTCGCCGACGCCCTGGCCGGCCTGCTGCGCGTCCACCAGGCCCCCGCCGGTGACTTCGCCGTGCGGGTCGGACGGGAACTGGTTCTCCTCTCCGGCGAGGAGGTGGCCTCGGCACGCGACGCCGCCGTGACAGCCGTACCGGGGCACAACCCCGCACGCCAGGTGTTCAAAGAGCTCCTGGTCGACGCCGTCACCGACGCGGTGCGACGAGACATGGGCGACCTCCTGGAGCGGATCGACGCCGACACCGAAACGATGACGGGCATCGACCTCGACCGGTTCACGGGAGTCGCCCAGCGCCGTACCGAAGGTGCGGCCGACCCGGGTCCGGTCCACGAGATGGACCTGGACGCCGTCCGAGCCGATCTCCTCGACGACGCCGGCGTCGACCGGGCGGTCGAGGTGTTGTGGCCGCGTCTGGCCCCCGGTGACCTCGTGCAGGAGCTGCTGACGAACGCCGACGCCCTCGCCGAGCACCTCCCCCGTCTGACCGCGCGGGAGCGGACCCTTCTGCTGCGCGGTCCTGACGACCCGTGGACCGATGCCGACGTGCCGTTGCTGGACGAGGCGGCGGCCCTGGTCGACGGTCCCCCGGAGCGGACGTACGGGCACGTCGTCGTCGACGAGGCGCAGGAACTGACCGCCATGCAGTGGCGGATGGTCGTCCGCCGCTGTCCGTCCAGGGCGATGACGCTGGTGGGCGACTTCGCCCAGGCAGGCCCGGCCACGACAGCACGCGGCTGGAAGGAGGCACTGAGCCCCCACGTCGGACCGCGGTTCGTACTGCACGACCTGACCGTCAGCTACCGCACGACGCAGGAGATTTTGGCGAGCGTCCGGGGCCTGCTCACACGGATCGCTCCGGACCAGAAGCCCACCCGGTCGCTGCGCAGCGGTGCGAGCCCGCGCACCGTGACCACGTCCCCGGACGGATTGGTCACCGCCGTCGTCCGGGAACTCCGCGCCCAGCGCACCGCGCACCCGGGCGAGCTTCTCGGAGTGATCTGCGCGGACACCAGGGTGGCCGAGCTGACGGAGCGGGGCATCGCCCGCCACGCCCGCATCGTGCCGGCGTCCGAAGCGCGCGGCCTGGAGTTCGACGGGGTCGTCGTCATGAACCCGGAGGAAATCATCACGACCCGCCCCGGTGGGGAAAGGGACTTGTACGTAGCCCTGACCCGGGCCACCAGACGCCTGTGCACCGTCGCTGTCCTGCGACCTGATCCGAACGACAGGTCCTAGGCGGACTCGGTACGGTCCCCTCTCGTCCCACCGTGCCCCCCGGCCTCGTCGGTGTCGCCCCGCCCCCGTGAGGGTGAGCGCTCCGGCGCCTGCGCGCTCTGTGCCGTGGCGAGCGGGCCCAGATGCTGTGCGGCACCGTCCAGCAGCCCGAGGTCGGCCTTGGTGTGCGCGATGGCGGCGTCGATCAGGACGGCGACCAGCGGCTCGTCGGCGTGGGCGCGGCGCTGCTTGGCCAGGCCCGCGAGCTCGGACAGGTACGTCTGCCGCTGCGACTCGATCAGCGTGGCAAGGGCCTGCGGGCCCAGGGCGGAGGCGCCGAGGAGCTTCAGGAACAGTTCGTCGCGGAAGCCGCCGACGCGCACCCAGGCGGTGGTCGCCCACGAGCGCAGCTCGGCCTCGCCCGCCTCGGTGAGCGTGTAGAGGTTCTTGTCGGGCCGGTCGGTCTGCGTGACCTGCGAGCGTGAGACATAGCCGTCACGGACCAGCCGTTCGAGGATCTGGTAGAGGTGACCGATGTTCAGGCCACCCCACTGCGGGCCGATGGCCTCCTCGAAACGGGCCTTGAGTTCGTATCCGTGATTCGGTCGCCGGGTCAGCAGCGCGAGCACGGCGTGGTGGAGCGGCATATACGTCCCTTCTACATTGTGACAACATACCCCTGAATTGTCACAATGCAGGGGCGGCGCGGCTGTGCCCCGATGTGCGAGGGCGAGGCTGCATCAATGGCTGTGAGCGTGGCGTTGCGCGGGGTGAGCCGTCGGTATCCCGGGCTGACCGCTCTGGAGGAGGTCGACCTGGAGGTCGCGGCCGGCGAGGTGGTGATGCTGACCGGGCCGTCCGGCGCCGGCAAATCCACCGTCCTGCATGTGACGGGTGGCATGGACCAGCCCGACGAAGGACACGTCGAGGTCGACGGCGCGGAACTGGTGCCCCGGGACCTGGACCGTCACCGACGGCGTATCGGCTTCGTCTTCCAGCGCTTCCACCTGCTGCCCGCGCTGACCGTGCTGGACAACGTGCTCGCCCCCGTGCTGCCGCGCAGAGTGGACTTCGACCGGCGTGCGCGCGGCATGGAGCTGCTCGAAGCCGTCGGCCTGAACCAGCGGGCCGACGCCCTGCCCGCGCAGTTGTCGGGCGGCCAGCAGCAACGCGTCGCCGTCGCACGCGCGTTGATCAACCGGCCGGGACTGCTGCTGGCCGACGAGCCCACGGGCAACCTGGACAGCGTCATCGGGCGGGAGATCATCGACCTGCTGATGTCGCTGCGCGAGCGGTACGGGATGACGATGCTGATCGCCACGCACGACGCGGAGGTCGCCGCCAACGGCGACCGGGTGGTGCGGCTGCAGGACGGCAGGATCACCTCGGACCAGCGGGTCACCCCGTCCGTCGACGTGCTGCACCGGCTGGGGGGCCTCCGCCCGTGATCACGATGATCCTCGATCAGCTCCGGCGGCGGCGCGGGCGCGCGCTGGCCCTGGCCGCCGGAATCCTGGTGGCGGCGACCAGCTTCACCCTGCTGACCGCGACGGTGAGCACGAGCCAGGCGACCACCGTGGGCACCGTACGGAAGAACGCGCGGTCCGCGTACGACGTCCTGGTCCGCCCGCCCGACTCGCAGACGGACGTGGAGCGGCAGAGCGGTCTGGTCGCGCCGAACTTCCTGTCCGGCACGTTCGGCGGCATCACCATGGACCAGTACCGGCGCATCCGCGGCATGGCCGGGGTCGACGTGGCCGCGCCGGTCGCCAACATCGGCTACCTCATGGTGGCGAGCACCGTCACGGTGGACGTGTCCCGCTTCCTGGACGGCAGGGCGTCCCGCCAGATCCTGCGCATCAGCCCCACGCTCACCTCCGGACTGGGCAGTTACCGCACCTCGGACGAGTACGTCTACCTCACCCGCTCCCCCCTGACGTCGGCGTCGGAGTCGGACGGCCTCTTCGAGTCCGACACCCTGGAAACGGGTGCGGGCGGCAAGAGCACCCAGCGGTATCGGATCAAGGGGAAGTACGACGTCTGCTTCTACTTCAACCGGGACAAGACCGAGCAGACCGAGTTCAACCTGACCCTGCCGCTGAAGCCGAACGTCATCGCCGAGGATCTCAGGGACAGGTCGCCGTTCGACCCGGACCTGAGTTCACGGATGAACTGCCAGTCCGGACAGGACAAGGCCACCATCGACGTTCCGGTCAGTTACCCCGTGCTGCTGTCCGCCGTCGACCCGGTGGCCGAGGACCGGCTGGTGGGCCTGGGCGACACCATCGCCTCGGGCCGGATGCTCACCGAGCAGGACAAGCCGTGGACGGTGCCGTCCGCCAAGAGCGTCCACGGACAGCACGACTCCTACATTCCGGCGCTGCTCAGCGACAACCCGCTGACCACCGGCACGCTCGACGCCACCGTCGAGCGGCTCGACGTCGGCGACCCGGCCGGGCTGCCCTCGAAACTGGGCAGCCCGACAGCCGACAGCTTCGTCCGGGGCCTGCACGGCACCACGGTGGGCACGACCCGCGTCGACCTGCGCAAGGGCTACCGGAAGGCACTGAACGAGGACTCGTTCGACACCGGGTCCTACTGGACGGTCGGCCCGGTCACCTACCGCCGGACCTCCCACGGCGACCTCGCCGCGCAGCCGCAGCCGCCGCAGAAGCCCAGCCTGTGGATCACCAACTCGAACCAGCAGCCGTTCTCCGGCGTCCCCGAGGAGAACCATCAGGGCACCCAGTACCGGAAGGTGACCAGCCACGCCGCCACGGACTGCATCGGACTGGGTACCTGCGACGGTGTGGACTCCGGACGCCTGCCCAATCCCTTCGTGCACCTCGTCGGCCGCTACGACACCGGCAGACTGGCCGGCTTCTCACCCCTGTCCGACGCCCCGTTGGAGACCTACCAGACACCGCAGGTCACCGGTGCGGACAGCGCGACCCGAGCGAGGCTCCACGGCAGGCCGCTGCAGCCCGACCGCAACCTGGGCGGCTACGTCAGCCCGCCGCCCACCATGCTGACGACCATGAACTCCATCACCGCGCTCACCAAGAGCCGCCGGGTCGCGAGCATCCAGGACAAGGCGCCGGTCAGCGCGATCAGGATCCGGGTGGCCGGAGTGGCCGGAGTCGACACCGCCTCCCGGGCGCGGGTGAACGCGGTGGCCGGGAAGATCCGGGCCGCCTACCCCCGGCTCCAGGTCGACGTCACCGTCGGCAGCTCGCCCGCGCCGCGGACGGTGGGGCTCAGTGACTCGGCGCAGGTGACGGAGCGTTGGGTCGCCAAGGGCGTGGCACTGCGCATTCTCAGGGCCGTGGACGCCAAGAGCGCGGTGCTCTTCGTGCTGGTCCTCGTCGTGTGCGCGCTCTTCCTCGGCCAGGCGGCGCTGGCCTCGGTGCGCTCGCGCCGCACCGAGATCGGCACGCTGCGCTGCCTCGGCTGGAGCGGCGGCGAGGTACTCCGCCTGGTCCTCGGCGAACTGGCGGTGATCGGGCTGGCCGCCGGAGCGGCGGGCGCGGTGCTCGCGTACGTGCTGGGCCGGATGCTGGGACAGCCCGAAGCCGGTGTCAAGTCGCTCCTCGTGGTTCCGGTGGCGCTTCTGCTGGCCACGGCGGCGGGCCTGATCCCCGCCTGGCTCGCCACCCGGCTGGGACCGATGGAAGCCGTCCGGCCCCCGGTGACGGCGGCCCGCCGCGCGCGCCCGGTGCGTTCGGTGGCCGGACTGGCCGTGCTCAACCTGCTGCGGGTGCGGGGCCGCACGCTGCTGGGTGCGGCGGGGCTGGCGCTGGGAGTGGCCGCCTTCACGGTGCTGCTCGCCCTGACGCTGGCCTTCCGGGGCGAGGTGGCCGGGTCGCTGCTCGGCAGTGCCGTGGTGGCGCAGGCGCGCGAGGCCGACTACCTCAGCGTCGCCCTGTCCCTGCTGCTGGGCGCCGCCGGCGCCATCGACGTCCTGGTCATCTCGCAGCGCGAACGCGCCGCCGATCTCGCGGTGCTGCGGGCGACCGGCTGGACCGACCGCGAGCTGGCGAGGCTGACCCTCTACGAGGGAATCGGACTGGCTCTGCTGGGCGGCCTGTCCGGTGCGGTGGCCGGTCTGGCCGGGGTGCTGGCCCTCGGCCGGGGCGTGCTGCACGGACATTTGTTCACGATCGCCGGCGCCGCGCTGCTGGCCACCCTCGCGGCGACCGCGCTGGTGGTGGCGGCTCTGGCGGTGCCGATCCGGGGGCTGTCCCGGATCGCCCCCGCCCACCTGCTCGCCGCCGACTGAGCCGACCACCACCGCCGTCGGCCGCTTCCCACAGCGCAAGACCCCGGCCGTACCTGAGTCTGTCGCGGAGGCGAGGGTCGCGGCGGCTCTAGGTCCTCTCAAGGCGGGTCGGTTGCAGACGTTCGATGCGGTCCAGGTCGCCGCTGAGCAGGTCGCGGTGGCTGATGGTGAAGTCTCCGTTCGGCATGGTCTGCCCGCGTCCAAAGTGCCGGCCCACGACGGTGGTGGGGAGGAAGGCGCGCAGGCGGTGGCGCATGTCCCCCGGGTACACGACGGGTGCACCCCGGCCGGAGGGGGCTTGGTCGGTGGAGAGCAGGACCCAGTGGTCGACGGGCACGGCGGCATCGAGGTCCGGTGCCGCCCCGGTGTGGCTGTCCAGGCCCGGCACGGTCAGTCGGTCGGGGTCGAGGGGCGAATACCACAGCAGCAAGGCCTTGGCACGTTGCGCGTCGGCGTTGTCGAAGCAACACACGGCGATGATGTGGTCGAGGAAGTGGTCGGCGTAGAAGCGCAGGAGGTCCGGATCGAGGTCGGGGCGCCGGTGCGGCGGCACCTGTCGCAGCGCGGCAGGGACCGCGGTGGGGTCGGCGGCGAGGAGCACCGTGTAGACGTCATGGTCGAAGACCTGGACGGGCTGGGGTTCCGCGCCCATCCACGCGATACCGTCAGCTGCTGCGGCGGCGGATTCGACGGCGGTGACCATGCGGTGCAGGACGTCACCGGCGCGTCCCGCGGAGAGGAAGTGCCGGGGGGTGAGCCGCCTGGCGGGCAGGTGCAGCAGCATGGCGTTCGGGCCGTCCGCCAGGTTGGCGGCTGTGTTCTGGTAGCCCAGGACGTGGATGAGGCCGTGCTCGGGGTGGTGCTGCCGCCCGCAGTACACGATCGTGCCGCTGAACGCGGCCTCACCTGTTGAGATGCACACGCCGGCACGGTATCGCCTCTGTCCGGCGGGCGCCGAGGGGATTTGGCCTGTCGAGGTCCGCTACCGCCGGTGGACGGCCCCGATGTGGTGTCTGGATGCTAGGCCGGCCAGGCGGTGCTTGGCTGGCGCAGGTCGGGCGTAATCGTCACTTGTGCGGCCCTTCGCAACCCGCACCACTCAGCCGCCCAGGATGAGTGGTGCGGGCCAGGCAGCCGTCGGCCAGTTCGGTGCGGTACTGGATCTGCTTGAGCCGGTGCTTCACGGCCCGGGTGGTCTGGCTGAGGTCCGCGGCGGTGAGGTTGCCGAGGTCGCGCTTGACCAACGACCAGATGCCCTCCCGCGGGTGGAGGTCCGGGGAGTAGGTCGGCAACTGGAACACGGTGAGCAGGGCTACCGGCGTAACGGGCGGCCTACGGCGGCAGGCCGGTCGTCGGTCAGTGGACGCATCTGGTCGGCATGTACGACGCCACGGCCAAGCAGATCCGCCTTTACGTCGAAGTTCGCATCGCTCGGCCGGGGCGCAGGCGTGGATCCGCGCTCGGCGCGGTCAGGAGCCGACCGTGACGCCCGGCTGTCAGTGGTGTCCCCGAACGGCCGGGCGTGGCACGGCCGGCTGCCGCGCGCGATTGAGACGTCAGGTGAGGTCCGAGACCCAGGCATCGACGCTCGTGAGGATGGCGCCCTGGTGGGGGAACACCTTCTCGGTCAGCACCCGGTGGACTTCGGGGTCGCCATCAACACAGCCGTCGGCCAGGACGGTGAGGCGGTAGTCGAGGTCGGCGGCCTGGCGCAGGGTGGACAGGACGACACCGCTGGTGGCCAGACCGGTCAGGATGAGGTGGTTGACGCCGGCGCCGCGCAGGACGAGGTCGAGATCGCTGCCGGTGAAGGCGCT
Source organism: Streptomyces sp. NPDC059224 (assembly GCF_042754285.1). Taxonomy (NCBI): domain Bacteria; kingdom Bacillati; phylum Actinomycetota; class Actinomycetes; order Kitasatosporales; family Streptomycetaceae; genus Streptomyces; species Streptomyces sp. NPDC059224. The sequence continues at coordinate 8,949 of NZ_JBHZAN010000029.1, read as the reverse complement.
GACGCGCTTCTTGGTGACGATGCTCTCGCCGGGCTGGGGCGCGACGTCGGGATGGATGGCGGCCCCTGGGTCGCCATCGACGAAGGCATCCTCGGGCAGGGCGCTGAACATCGGGCTGGACTTGGCCTCGGGGTGGCCCGCGCGGAAGCCGACGACGACGTACACCACCGGAATGCCCGCAGCCCGGGCGGCGGTGACGGCGCGGGCGAGACGGGGCGTGTAGTCGGGGTCGAGGTCGGGGACGCGGCCGATGATGGCCTTCTGTACGTCCATCACGAGCAGGGCGGAGTCGGACACGGGTTCATCCTCGGTGTCGGGGTGGGATGGGTCATCCTGCGCGGCGGGGCGCCGCGAGGCGGATCCTTTCGGGCACGGGGCCCGGAAGTCGTCGGCTACCGGCCGGGGCGCGGGGGTTCGCTCTCGGCGGGGTCGTCGGCTTCGCGCCCGATGCGGCGCAGTGAGGGGTCGACGGCGGTGACCACGAGGAACAGGACACTGATGGCAAGCATGAACCAGGCGAGATGGTGCAGGCCGCCGGTGGTGACGTGCTCGCCGAAGAAAGCGCCGTTGGCGGCGGAAGCGATGATGGCGCCGAGGTAACCGAAGGTGCGCAGCAGCCCGGCAGAGGAGCCCATCCGGTCGGCGTCGGCCTGGTGGTAGACAGTGTTTTGCAGGGCAAGGCTGTTCAGCCCCTGCGGGATGCCGAGGACGATCACGACGGCCAGCAGCATCCACACCGGGCTGTCGGAGTGCAGGAGGAACAGCAGGGCACAGGTGGTGATCTGGCCGAGAGCACCGACCAGGAGTTTGCCGCGGACGGCCTGGCGTCGTCCGGTGAGGGTGGAGACAACGATCGCGATGGCGAACAGGGGCAGCTGCACCAGGCCGGCCAGCGATGCGGAGAGGCCGCGTCCCTCCTCCGTCCACTGGGTGTAGCCGTACAGGAAGGCGTAGGTGACGATGTAGCAGAGCAGGGTCCGCCCGTAGGTGGCCAGCAGCGGCAGGTTGCCGCCGAGGACGCGTACGTCGATGAAGGGCTGCCGTGCGTGCAGTTCCCGCCAGGCGAATCCGGCGCCCGCGGCGACGACCAGGAGCAGTAGGTACCAGTCACCGGCGCCCGGGTTCATCAGGAACAGCAGGAGGCAGACGAGCGCTGCGGAGAACAGGCCCATGCCCGGGAGGTCCAGGTCGCTCACCGGACGGTGCCCGTCGGCACGGCGGGAGCCGGGGGTGACGGGGATACGGCGGGCGCCGAGGTAGAGGCCGGCTATCGCGAGGGGGATGTTGACGGCCAGGGTGGCACGCCAGCCGCCGACGCCGATCAGCAGGCCGCCGAGGCTGGGGCCGATCACGGCGATGGTCTGGGTGGTGACGGCCAGAGCGGTGAGGACGCCGGCGGGGCTCTCGTGGCCGGTGCGCCGGGCCTCGCTGCGGATGAGGTACATGGCCGCCGGATAGCCGGAGCACGTACCGAAGCCCAGGAGTACCCGGGCGGCGATGAGGACGCCGAGGCTGGGGGCGAGCATGCCGACGACGCCGGCAATGCCGGTCAGGGCGGTCCCGGCCAGGAACAGACGGCGGGGCCCGAAGAGATCGATCAGCCGGCCCACCACCGGCTGTCCGATGGCGGTGGCCAGGTAGAGGGCCGAGATCAGCCATGCGGTCTGGGACGGTGGGGCCCCGAAGGCGGCGCCGATCGGCACCAACGAGACGGAGATGATGGAGGAGTTGACCGGGTTGAGGGCCGCTCCCGTCATCATCGGGGCCAGCAGACGACGGTCGAACCCGTCGTCCGGGCGCTTGCCCCGGCTGGGACGCAGCCTGTGCAGGACGCCGCTCACGAGCGCACGATCCGTTCGAGTACGGCGGTTGCCTCGAGAAGCGTGCGGCGCTCCTCTTCGGTGCACTGCTCCTCCAGCGCGGTGGCGAGCCAGCCCTCACCGGCCTGGCGGCGGTCCTCCAGGAAGGCGTGGCCGCTGTCGGTGACGAAGACCAGCTGACGTCGCCCGTCCTGGGGATCCGGACGGCGGGCGACCAGACCGCGCTCTTCCAGGGCGCCCGTAATGGCGGCCACTGACTGGTGGCGGACCCGTTCGGCGGCCGCCAGGTCACTGACCGACGCCTCGCCGTCCTTGTCCAGACGGCTGAGGACGGACGTCTGCGACGGTGTGAGCTCGCCGCGGTCGTAGGTCTCGCGCAGGCGGCGTCTCAGCCGGCTGTAGACCACACGGACCTCGCGCGCTGCGCGTACGGCCGACTCGGACACTCCGCCGGTGGTGCTGATGACCTCATCCATACGCACAGGCTAACTTGCGCAGTCCAGACTGCGCAAATAAGCCTGCGTATCTCCGCTCACAAGATTGCGTGTCTCCGTTCACAAGATGACGAGGTCCCACAGGGCCTGGACAGGCAGTGGGTGACCTGGGCCCAGATGAGCACGGTCGCGGTGTCGGGGGCAGGGGAGGTACCGCTGGAACGGGTCACGCTGACGGTCTTCGCGCCGCGCATCGATCGTGCGCCACGGCAAGCCCGAGCAGTCCGTGCCACAAACCCAGCCGACGGAACCAACCTCACGGGTCAATACACCTAGGCCCGATGCCAGCCGTTGGCGCAGCCTCAGCACGGTGGTACAGGCGGGGTTCACGTCTTCGCCGACGGCTGCAACAGGCGGGGCGCGTCGGCCATACGCCGCCAGTGGCTGCCCGCGAGTGCGGCGAAGACCAGGACGAGGCAGGTACAGGTCAGGAAGGTGGTCCGGTAGCCGAGTCGCCGGGAACGCCGCCGCCTGCGACCCCGCCTGTTCTCCGCAGCCGCCCAGCTCGTCACCACCGGCAGACGACGGATTCTCCGCCTCACCCAGCACTGGCCTGGACCGACGAGATCACCGCCGCCCTCGAACGGCTCACACTCCTGCCCAACCCCGGCTGACCAACGGCTTCACACCGTCCCAACGACAACAGCACCCGCCCCCGGTAGTGGAACCCGGCGCCCACCCGACGCGACACTCGGGCCGCGAGCATGCCCACCGTCAGCCACAGAAGGCGAAACGGTCCACCGACTCCGTCGGCGGACCATCATGCAAGATCGAGGCCAGACCGGACTTGCGGACCGTCTCCCCCCAGCAGCACCGTTCCGGCCTGCGAGACCGCCCTACCGCCACTTCCCTCGGCGCGGACCGCGGATAGAACCCGCTACCCCTACTCCTGGAGAGTGTTTTCTTTCCGTGCGGCCAACAGGACCCTAGACGAGTCCCATCGTTACAGGTCAGAAGTACTCTCCGCTTGTTTGATCAAGGCATGGCCAGGCCCAATCGTGAAAGCGCGAGGCTCGCCGGGCTGGGCCGCCTGTTCACCCGCGGAACGTCGACCGGTACGCGCTCGGCGACACACCCAGCGCCGCCTGGAAGTGCTGGCGCAGCGAGGCCCCCGTGCCGAAGCCAGCTTCCGTCGCCACCCTGTCCACCGGGAAGGCCGACTCCTCCAGGAGCTGGCGGGCGCGCTCGATTCGTTGCTGCGTAAGCCATTGCAGCGCCGAGATGCCGACCTCCTCGCGGAAGCGGCGCGTGAACGTGCGGATGCTCATCGACTCGCGAGCCGCCAGCTCGCGCAGCGTCAGCGGGCGGTGAAGGTTGTCCAGCGCCCAGGCTCGGGCGGCCTTCGTCGACGACGTCCGGGGCTCGAGCACCGGGCGGCGGACGAACTGGGCCTGGCCGCCCTCGCGGTGCGGGGAGACGACCGTGCCGCGGGCGACCTCGTTGGCCACGGCCGTGCCGTGGTCGCGGCGGATCATGTGCAGCACCAGGTCGATCCCGGAGCCGACGCCGGCGGAGGTGAGGACGTCGCCGTCGTCGGTGTAGAGCACGCACGGGTCGACGTCGACCTCCGGGAACCGTTCCTGCAATTCCGCGGCGGATTGCCAGTGAGTGGTCGCCGGGCGGCCGTCGAGCAGGCCTGCGGCGGCCAGCACGAACGCGCCGGTGCAGATCGACGCGATCCGCGTGCCCTCCCGGATCTGCGCAAGCGCGGTGCGCACCGGCGGGGCCAGCTCGCGCTCAGCCGGCTCGTAGTCGGCCATCGACGCCGAAACGATGACGGTATCGGCCTCTGCGAGGACTTCCAGACCGCGATGGACGGGGATGACGACGTCGGAGTCGGTGCGCACAGACCCTGGCTCGGGCGTGCAGGTGACGACCTCGTACAGCGGCTCGCCTGCCGCCGAGCGCGCCTGACCGAACAGCCGCTGGACGATGCCGAGTTCCATCACGAGCATCCCGTGCCGCACCAGGACGGCGACGCGGTGGCGGCCGGGGTGCGCGAACGCGACAGGCGAAATCATGGCCCGATTCTTGCACATATTGACCATCAGGCCACTCGCTCACGCTCTGCGACGGTCGGATGATCTAAGTCATGAACGTGTTGTGGGTATTCGCCCATCCCGAACCCCGCTCGCTGAGCGGCGCCCTCCGCGACGACAGCCTCCAGACGCTCCGGACCCTCGGCCATGACGTCCGCGAGTCGGATCTGTACGCGATGAAGTGGAATCCGGTCGTCGACGTGGCCGACTACGGCACCGAGGCCGCCGACAGGCGGCTGCAGGTCGCGGCGGCGTCCGCCCGTGCGTACGCCGGGGGCACGCTGAGCCCGGAAATCGTTGCCGAGCAGGAGAAACTGGCCTGGGCGGACGCAGTCGTCGTGCAGTTCCCTCTGTGGTGGTTCGGCGTCCCCGCGATCCTCAAGGGCTGGATCGACCGCGTGTTCGTGAAGGGGTTCGCGTACGGCCTGTCCGGCGATGACGGCCGCACGCTCCACTACGGCGAGGGCAGACTGGCGGGCAAGCGCGCGATGGCGGTCGTGACGGGCGGCGCCAGCGAAGCGGCACTGGGCCCGCGCAGCATCAACGGCTCACTGGACGACCTGCTGTTCAGCCTCCAGCACGGGACGTTCTTCTACACCGGGATGTCGATCCTCCCGCCGTACGCGGTGTACGGCGCCGACCGGGTGTCCCCGGAGCAGTTCACCGAGGCCCGCGACGCGCTGCGCGAGCGGCTGCGCACGCTGGAGACGACGCAGCCGCTGCCGTACCGCTCCCGCAACGGTGGCGACTACGACGAAAACATGGTCCTCAAGGAGGCGCACGTGCCCGGTGAGACCGGGTTCGCGATCCACCTCCGATAATCACAGCACGGGCCGGGTCAACAGGACTTTCGACACCGGCCGCGTGCAGCTCGCACATCACGGCAGGGCCCACGTCGTGCGTGCCGCCGGCGACGGCCGCCTTCCTCCTCGATTCCTCACCGGATATCACGATGCCTCCCATCGCGGCGGAGTAGCCGCCGAGGTACTTGGGAATGCTGTGCCACACCAGGTCGGCCCCGTGGCCGAGTGGCCGGATCGAAGCGGGCGTGGCGAACCTTGAGTCCACGACTGGCTTGGCACCACCGGCGGCGAGGGTGGCCAGGGCAGGAAGGTCGGGGACCCGCATCGGCGGGTTGGTCAGCACTCGACGGGCAGGAGTCCGGAGCGCGGGGTCAGTGCCCGTTCGACGTCGGCGGCGTCGACAAGGGTCGTGATGATGCCAAGACGAGGTAGGTCTACTTCGAGCAGACTGCGAGTGCCGCCGTATGCGTTGGGTTCGTCGGCGACGGCGTGGCCGCATGCCTCTACCAGGGCAAGCACCGTTTCGGTGAGCGCGGCCATGCCTGACGCGGCGCCTACGGCGGCCGCCGCACCTTCGAGGTCTGCCACGGCTTCTTCGAGTAGCTGGCCGTTGTAACGCCCGAAGCAGTGAGCGTTTTCATGGTGGCTACCGATCGGGTGACGCCGGCGGGGTGAGGTGGGGGCCGAAACGCACGAGGCTCCCGTGCCGTTGGTGGAGGTGTTCGAAGTCTCAACCCACCGGCACAGGAGCCTCATCGGTTCCCCATCCTGCCGCACTCGACCTGCCTCATGGCCTGGTCGAGTGCGGCAGGATGCTCATCGTCACCCGAGAGGGTGACCGGCGGTGCAAACTCCCGCCGCACCAGCGTGCGCTCGCCGCTCTCGTGCACCTGCACCGCCACCACACCCTCTCCCGCATCACGGCAGGCTTCGCCCTATCTGTCGGCACTGCCCACGCCTACGTCACAACTGTCACCAGCCTGCTCACCGACCAGGCTCCGGATCTGCCCAAGACGCCACGCGAGCCTGACCCAGAGTTCGTCCTCCTGCACGGGACACTCACCGAGCGCCACCGCGTCGGCAACAGCCGGACCGACCACACGGCCAAACACCGCCGGCACCACGTGAACGTCCACGCCGGCACCGATCCCGCCGGTGAGGCGCCGTGGATCTCACCTGCACTGCCGGACCGCACCCACGACCTGACCGCCGCCCGCACCCACCACATCATCCGGACCTGCGAGCGCCAAGACGCCCCCGCCCTCGCCGACCGCGCCCACCAGGACGCCGACCCCCAGGTCACCACCAGACTCAAACGCCACCAGGCAGTGAACTCACCCTCACCCAGCGCACCGCCAACCGGCCCCCGGCCACAGCACGAGCACCGGTCGAACACGGCATGGCACGACTGAAGTCATGGCAGATCTTCCACAAACCCCGGTTGCGTCCACGGAAGTGGTGTACGGGTTCGACCTGATCCGGGGGTTTGCTCCGGCGTTGGCATGAGGCCCGCATAGTTGAACGGCCACCGGCTGATCTTCGAGGTGTCGAAGCCCGAAGGAGACCAGCACGATGACCGCACCCGACAGTCTGCCCCTGCACGCCCTCGCCGAGGACAACCTCGCCCGGCAAGTCCCGATCTGCTGCGCGCGATGGTCAAATGGTTCGCCGACGCGCTCATGTCCGCGGAGGCCGATGCCCTCTGCAACGCCGAATACGGGCAGGTCAGCGACGAGAGAGTCAACCAACGTAACGGATATCGCCCGCGCGAGTGGGACACGAGGGCGGGCACGATCGAGCCGGCCATTCCCAAGCTCAGGTCCGGGAGCTACTTCCCGCACTGGCTGCTTGAACGGCACCGCCGGGCCGAGCAGGCCCTGATCTCGGTGGTCGCCACCGCCTACCTGCTCGGCGTCTCCACCCGCAGAGTCGAGAAGCTCGCCGAGTCCCTCGGCGTGACCCAGCTGTCGAAGTCCCAGGTCAGCGCGATGGCCAAGCACCTGGACGAGCAGGTCGCCGCGTTCCGCAACCCGCCCCTGGACGCCGGCCCCTACGCCTTCGTCTGGGTCGATGCCCTGACTCAGAAGGTCCGCGAGGGCGCTCGCATCATCAACGTGCACGCCCTGATCGCGGTCGGCGTGAACGCCGACGGGCACCGCGAGATCCCCGGGCTGGACGTGGCCGCCGCAGAGGACGGCGCCGGCTGGCTGGCCTTCCTGCGCTCGCTGATCGCCCGCGGCCTGTCCGGCGTCCAACTGGTCATCTCCGATGCGCACATGGGTCTGGTCAACGCGATCGGCGCCACCCTGCCCGGGGCGAGCCGGCAGCGCTGCCGCACCCACTACGCCCGCGCACTGCTGAGCCAGGTCCCCAAGTCTGCCCAGCCGTGGGTGGCCACACTGCTGCGGACCGTCTTCGAACAGCCCGACACCGACGCCGTCCAGGCCCAGATGCGCCACGTCCTCGATGCCCTGGAGGCCAAGTTCCCCAAGGCCGCAGCCCACTTGGACGCCGCTCAGGGCGACGTGCTGGCGTTCACCGCGTTCCCGCGGGAGATCCGGCGGCAGATCTGGTCGAACAACCCGCAGGAACGGCTCAACAAGGAGATCCGCCGCCGCACCGACGTGGTCGGCATCTTCCCCGACCGCATCGCCCTGATCCGCCTGGTCGGCGCCGTGCTGGCCGAGCAGAACGACGAGTGGACCGAAGCCCGCCGCTACATGGGACTCGACCTCCTGGCCAAGGCCCGCCTCCACCCGATCGAGTCAGAAACCGACGAGACCGTCCTTCCGACCGAACTCACCGCCTAGCCTCAAAACGAGATCACCGAGTGGCCGTCGATACACCACTCCAGTGGACGTGACCCAAACCCCGCATCAGCCCCACCCGCATGACCCTCACCGCCAAAGCCGTTCTCACCCTGAAGCCGCAACGCTGAAAACGCTCAGTGAGTGGCATTCTTCGGCAACTTTTCCAGCGTGGTGCGACCACCGCCTCCACCTGATCCACGCTGATGGTGAGCGGCCGGCCCGGCCGCGGCTCGTCGGCCAGCCCGTCCAGCCGCTCGGCGAGGAAGCACCGCCGCCCCTTGCGGACCGTGTCCGCACTCACCTGCAGATCCCGGGCAACCGCGACAATCGGCGACACCTCCGGCCCCGCACACGCCAGCACAATCCGCGCCCCTCATCCGCTGCCCCTTTAACGGCTCCCCCCATACCTGCTCAGCACATAACTTCCCAGGCATCCACCGGAAGTTCTCAGCACACAGCGTTCTGCAGCACCCCGTGTACACATACGCCTAACCTGACCAGTGCTGACCGCAAGCAAGCGGCAGGAGACACCCGTGCCGCCTGTGGGGGCCCCACAGGCGGCAGCCATCAGCTCGCTGGCTGATCCTCCGAGTGATCAGTGACGTCAGGTATCGTGCACACACCGTCGATGCAGGTAGCGGCCACCGGAACCGTCAGCCTGACGAGCGGGCTCGAGGCTTCCTCTGGCACCGTGCAGACTCCGTCGATGCAGGTGGCGGCTGCTGCGGCCGGTGGTTTGACGATCGGGTTTGGTTTTTCCTCGGTCACTGGGTGACCTCCTGTTTCTTCTCGGCGAGCTGGCGCAGGATGTCGGCGAACGTTGCTGGGTCCTGTGCTCCGGCGACTCCATAGGCATTCTCGAACACGTAGAAGGGAACACTTGAGATGCCGAGCTGTCGTGCTCTGGCTTCGTCCGCCCGCACATCGTCGGCATACCGGTCTTCCTTGAGTGCGCTGAGTGCTTTCTCGCGGTCGAGGCCGAT